>CAMLNG010000029.1 GCA_946481195.1 uncultured Chromatiaceae bacterium | reverse complement strand
CTCGGCAGTGTGCTAAACGGCGGCAACTCAGCGCCCGGTCGTGATAACCGCGTGGGCCCCAAAGCCTGGCTGGAACTGGCCGATGCGTTCTGGCAGGCCAGCACCGACACCAGCGACGGCCGGCCTTATATCCCGGTGATGTGGGGCACAGACGCGGTGCATGGCCACAGCAATGTCAAAGGCGCAATTATTTTCCCGCATAACATTGGTTTAGGCGCGATGCGCGAACCGAAACTTCTGCGCAAAATCGGCCAAATCACGGCGATTGAAATGCAGGTGACCGGCCTCGACTGGACTTTTGCCCCGACTATCGCAGTGGTGCGCGACGACCGCTGGGGCCGCACTTATGAATCTTATGGCGAAGATCCGGCGCTGGTCGCCTCCTACGCGCCGGAAATTCTGCAGGGTATTCAAGGCGTTCCGGGTAGCGCCGACTTCCTGCGCGGCAACCATATGCTGGCGACCGTCAAACATTTCCTTGGTGATGGCGGCACTGTCAACGGCAAAGATCAGGGCGACAATCAACACAGCGAAGCCGACTTACGCGACCTGCATGGCCTGCCCTACTACAGTGCGATTAAAGCCGGCGCGCGCGTGGTGATGGCCTCATACAACAGCTGGTACGGCGAAAAAATGCATGGTTTTGCGCCAATGTTAAGTGACGTGCTGGTCGGCCGCATGGGCTTTGACGGCTTTGTTGTCGGTGACTGGAACGGCCATGGTCAGGTCAAAGGCTGTACACCGACCGACTGCGCCAATGCGTTAAACGCGGGCCTTGATATGTTTATGGCGCCGGACAGCTGGCAGAAGCTTTATGACAACACGCTGGCACAAGTCAAAGACGGCCGTATTTCGATGGCCCGCCTCGATGAAGCAGTCAGCCGCGTGCTGCGCATCAAAGCCGAAATGGGCTTATTTGAGCAAGTGCAACCGTCCAAACGCCCGCTCGCCGGCAAGTTTGAGCTGCTCGGCAGCGCTGAACATCGGGCTGTAGCGCGTGAAGCGGCGCGTAAATCATTGGTCTTGCTGAAAAATAACCAGAAACTGCTGCCGTTAAAAGCCAATAGCAAAGTATTACTGGCCGGTGATGGCGCCGACCATATCGGTAAACAAAGCGGCGGCTGGACTTTAAGCTGGCAAGGCGCCGGCAATAAAAACAGCGATTTCCCCAATGGTGAATCCATTTATGCCGGCTTAAAAACCGCACTTGCAGCCGGTGGCGGCAGCGTCGAACTCAGTGAAAACGGCCGTTTCAGCCACAAGCCGGACCTCGCCATAGTAGTATTTGGCGAAGAACCTTATGCCGAATTTGTCGGTGACCGCGCCCATCTGGCGTTTGATGACAGCCGCGCACTGCAAATCCTGACCGAACTCAAAGCGCAGGGGATTCCGACTGTGTCGGTGTTTTTATCCGGCCGGCCTTTGTGGGTGAATCCGGAGCTGAACCAGTCCGATGCTTTTGTTGCCGCCTTTTTACCGGGCACTGAAGGCGGTGCTATCGCCGATGTGCTGGTACGGGCGCCGGATGGCCAAATCCGTTTTGACTTCCAGGGCAAACTGCCATTCTCCTGGCCAGCCGACGCTACCGGCAAGCCGCTGAATATCGGCGACGCCGACTACAAGCCGCAGTTCGCTTTTGATTATGGCCTGACTTATCAGAATGATGTTGTGGTCGCTAAACTCAGTGAAAACTCCGGCATCAGCGCCGATTTGGTAGTGAATTTCAGCCGATACCTGCATGCCGGCAAAGCAGTGAATCCATGGCAGCTGCAGTTACAGGAAGGCGAGAGCAGCACCGTGGTGACAGATCCGCAGCAACAATCGGCCACTGGCGCGCTCACCGGCAAAGCAACAGACCGGCTGCAGCAAGAAGATTCTATCCTGCTGACATTCAGCGCCCCGGCCACTGCGGCCATCAGCCATGCCCAGCAGCAAAGCATAGATCTGGCCCGTCAGGCCAACGGCGATATGGTGCTGGAACTGGAATATCAGCTCTTAGCAATGCCGGAACAACAAAGCAAAGTGCAGCTCGGCATGCGCTGCGTATCGGGCCAGCCAGGCTGTGAAACTTTACTCGACTTCAGCGCTTACTTCGCCAAACAGCAAGGGCAAGGCTGGCAACAACTGAAGATCCCGCTGCGCTGTTTCACTGACAGTAACAAAGCTTTTGATCTGACTAAAATCAGCCATCCGTTACTGATCAGTGCCGGCAAAGGCCTGCAAATCCAGCTGGCCCGGGTGCGCTTGACGGAGAACGAAGGTAATGGCATTTGTGGTGGTTAAACACCGCTGTATGCCGGGTTCTGTAGATTGGGGCGACCGCTTTGAGCGAAAAGCAGATCTATAAATGCCTGATTTTCGAAAAAACTAAATGTCCGCTTTGCTGCGGTTGCGGACATTTGTGAAACGTTCTGTACGGCGGCGCTATCGCTTGCTCGTACCTACTCGCTAATTGAGATCGTAGGTATCGGCAAGCGAAGCGTCGCCGTACAAGGTTCACATTCGATGACTGCAATTAACACAAAACGTTCGCTCAAAATGACTAGGTATTAATGTCCGCAACTAGCACAAAGCTCAATTACAGTTCAGATATAGATCGGCAACCCTCAAACGCAAAGAACAAAACACTTCTCCAAAACTACACTGATGGCGCGCCTCCGCTACAAACACAATTCCGATTGATATAACTGCGCCATTCGCCAACGAAACCTCCTGACAATTATCACCCACTCTTGCTGATAGCTAACACTGTAGTGGTCAAGTAATACCGGATAGACGGCGGTACTGTCCCCACCTTGTAGCCGTGCACCTGTAGCCGATTGCGAGCAATCAAAGGCAAGCCGCGAAATCAGGCCAGCCAATCAAGTTCAATTCAACTCTGCCAGACGCTGATTAATGCGGTGTCTGGACTCGTCGTCCGGAGCTCTGGCCAGCAACCCGCTGAGATAAAGCGACTGGGCTTTATTGAATGCTTTGTCAGCACTCACCACCACATCAGGCTGAACACCAACCCCTTCCCAATCTGTCTTTGTGATGGGGCTGATTGAGCGGCCACTCGGTACCACCATGGCAAAATGGTCCGTTAAGCGGTGCTCTGAACCAGGATGCGCGCCACCGCTGGTCACTTCTCCGACGACAGTGGCGCGTTTGAGATTTTTCAGCGCATAAGCGAAGTCTTCAGCTGCCGAGAAGGTGTCGTGGCTGGTTAACAGATAAACCTGTTTCTTGCCGCCGTAGCCTGGGCCCGCGGGTGTCTCAGTCCAGAATTGCGTGGTCTTGTCCGAAGCCCGGTCATAAATGTCGTTCAGACGGGTTTTCTGCTCAAATAAATAACTGGCCAGCTTCGCCACAGTGGCTGGTTCGCCGCCGAAATTAGCACGTAAATCAATGATCAGAGCATCAGTGTCAGCCAGCAGGCTCATGGCTGCCGCAAATTTGCCCGTCGCACCTTCCGGCACACTGAAAGCCCGCAAGTCGAGATAGCCGATGTTATGCGGTAACCGTTCAACCCGGTAGACGCCAAAATTGTGCCGGCGTTCCTGCGCCAGGCGTTCCGCAGTGCCGGAGTCTTCTTGCGCTGCAAATTCAGCTTCCGGTGGCAATTTCTCGGCGCTATACGCCAGGTCCAGGTGCAGATCGCCGCTAATACGCCGCAGATCCGCAGTCAATGTTGAGGCGAATTTTTCTGCACTGCTGATGCTGTTGTAGGCACCGCTTTGTTCACGACCACGCAATTCAGCGGTCATGGCTTGCGCTTTGTCCGGAAACACGTAGTAGCGCTGCAGGTGTGCAATCACCTGCCCGAGAAGTTGCTGCCGCTGCGCTGCGTCAAGCACCATATCCGGTTGTGCCGGTGCCGGTGGTTGTTGCGGGTCCGCGCCCCATACCGTGCTACAGAATAATACGGCGACCGTGCTAGCGGTGATAACAGCTTTGCTTATGTTGTTCATTGTAAATTTTCCTCGGCCAGCAAAATGCGCGCATCAGCGATACGCTCAGCAAATGGTTTGATTTCAAGCGCGGCGAGTGCGCCGGCAATTGCTTCTGACAGCGGCAATGGTGTATCCCGATCCAGACTGTCCGCGGCAAGGTTTGTTGCAGCCCAGCAAGCCTGCATTTTTGGATAAAGCGCCCGGCCTTTTTTGGTCAGCCGGATCAATCGTTGCCGGGCATCGTCCGGTGCCGGCTTCATGCTGACCAGTCCATCTTTGACCATCAGCCCTATCGTTTGCGTCGCGGCCGGTTGAGTGATGCCGGCTGCGCTGGCAATCTGACCAAGCGTGCAGGGTTCACCTGCGGCCAGTGCGCGGAATACCGGTGTATATCGCGGCCGGGTCTCGATGCCGGCTTGGGTGTAAGCGTCCTGCACAGCGCCGTCCAGCAGTTCGATCAAATGGCGTAATTGAGTACCAAGAGTGGGTTTCATCAGCAAACCTTACGAATGAACATCGATTGCAAATAAATAACATGACTTATATAAGCAGTAAAGTATTTTTTTGAAAAACCCATATGCGACATGGGTTTAAATAGTGTTTTACATGGGAGAATATTCGGATTTACCTGCAGCAGAACACAGCTATTTAGGCCAGCGTTGCAATTCACTCCGGTGTATCTGTTGCTTTTAACGATGGCTGTCCAGTGAATGAATAGAAATTTGTCTAATTGTGTACGCCACGTGGTGACCAGCACGCTGACGCTTGCACGTACCTACGCGAAAATTAGGATTGTAGGTACGGTCAGCGCAGCGCCACCGTACGAACAGTCAAGATACATCACATATCTTGATTGTCCGCTTTTTGTACAAAGCTCACTGACAGACCCGATATTAATCAGCAGCCCTCAGCTGCAAAGAGCAAAATCTATCAGCAAAACGACTCTGATGGTGCGCCCCCACTACAGGCACAATTTCCGCTGCTTTAAATGCCCCACATGCCCCCAACTCCTGACAATTGTCACCCGCTCTTGCTGATAACTGACACTGCAGCCGCCGCCGGCATTTCGCGATGATAGCTGCAACAACGCCAGGGTGGCGTTTTTCAGGAGCACACAACATGAAAAGCACGACACACTCTTTATCGACAAACTCTTTGCGTCTGACCTTACGCTCAGTCTTTTTACTGGGCGCTTTGGCGGTAAGTCAGCTGGCGCCGGCGGCTGAACCCGTGACAGATCCGCTGAGCGCGATTGACCTCGCCAGCCAGCAACTGGATGTGCAGGCGCTGCAGCAATTCAGCCAGCAGGCACAGGATGATTATCAGTTTGCTTATGCGCAGTATCGCTTGGCGGTTACGGCATCAGTGCGGGCCGATGAAGCGGTGTTAAAACCGGCGCTGACAGCTGCCACCGAGCGGCTGGAGCAGCTCATCGCCAGTGAACCAGCGCCGACCTTAAAAGCCGAAGCACTGGCCCTGCTGGCGCTGACCCGCGGTATGCAGGCCGGTTATTACCCGATTAAAGGCATGTATTACGGCCAAAAGTCAGGTAAGGCGCTGGATGCAGCCACCGCACTGCAACCGCAGAACCCACGCGTGACGCTGGCTGCCGCCATTCTGGCCTATCAAACACCCAGCTTGTTCGGCGGTGATAAAAAAGCCGCGCTGCAACACGCCAATGCAGCGATCAACGCCTTTGCCGCGCCTTGCCAGAATATTTGCTGGGGTCAGGCCGAAGCTTATGTCTGGCGCGGACTAGCAAAAAAAGAAGCCGGTGATTTGGCTGGCGCCAAAGCCGACTGGCAGCAGGCGCTGCAACTGGCGCCGGACTATGGCTGGGCCAAACAACTGCTGCAGGGTGTCTGATCCTGCCAATAAAAGCGCTCGGTGTTATGAAATTTCACCGGGCGCTGACCTTTCCTGCCAACCCCGTTGCCTGCCATCACAGACCTGTTAGTCTGGATACTTCTGCCGGAAAAACTTCAACGGAACTGTCTGATGCCTAAGCTGTTTTTTACCCTGATGCCCGCACTTTGCCTGTCATTGCTGTTCTCAAGCGCCAGCCAGGCCGACATCCGCCTGCCCAAACTCATCAGTGACCATCTGGTCTTGCAACGGGACCAACCGCTGCCGCTTTGGGGTTACGCCGCACCGGGTGAACAGGTCACAGTCCGGCTCAACAACACGGCAGCAGGCACTGCCACAGCAGATCAGAACGGCCGCTGGCAACTGACGTTACCACCACAACAAGCCGGAGGTCCGCATCTGCTGGAATTTCAGGGCCAAAACCAGCTCAAAGTGCAGGATGTTTATTTTGGCGATGTGTTTGTCGCCTCCGGTCAGTCCAATATGGAACTGACCATGGCGCGGCTGGAAGAGGCCTACCCGGCAGACCTTGTGAGCGCCAACTATCCGCTTATTCGCCAGTTTAATGTGCCGCAACGTTATGATTTTAAAGCGCCGCAGCAAGATTTCAGCGACGGCAGCTGGCTGGTCGCAAGCCCATCAACTATTCAGCATTTCTCCGCGCTGGCGTTTTATTTTGCCCGCGATTTACAGGCGCACAGCAAAGCAGCCATTGGCATTTATAACGCGGCTTTGGGTGGTTCACCGGTTGAATCCTGGCTGGATGAGTCGACGCTTAAACAGTTTCCGGATGCGTATCAGCTGGCGCAGATTTATAAAAGCGACAGCTTAATCCGCGACATTGAAGCGGCGGATCAGGCGAAAAACAGCCGCTGGTATGGCGATTTACATCAAAACGACGCGGGGCTGCATGCCAAAACGCCCTGGTATTCGCCGGCGCTGGATGACAGCCAATGGGCCGATTTTAGCGTACCCGGCTACCGGCAAGACGCTTTCACCGGTGTGTGGTGGTTGCGCAAAAGCCTGCACTTAACAGCAGAACAAGCGGCGCAGGCGCGGATTCTCCGGCTCGGCTCTATCGTTGACGCCGAAGAGGTGTACGTCAACGGCAGCCAAATCGGCAATACCACTTATATGTATCCGCCACGGCGTTATCCGCTGCCACAAGGCCTGCTCAAAGCCGGCGACAACCTGATTGCAGTGCGGGTGACTGTCACCAACGGCGCGCAGAACCGCAGTGGTTTTATCCCGGATAAACCTTATTGGCTTGGCACAGATGCCAATAAAATCGACTTGACCGGCAACTGGAAAATGCAGTCCTCGGCAACGGCCAAAGCACTGCCGATGGATGCTTTTATCCGCTGGAAGCCGCTGGGGCTTTATAACGCCATGATTGCGCCACTGCAAACACTGCCGGTCAAAGCAGTGCTGTGGTATCAGGGCGAATCTAATGTCGGTGCTTATCAGCAGTATGAAGCGCGTTTTCGCGCCATGATCCGGCAGTGGCGCGCCCAGTGGCAGCAGCCTGAATTACCGTTTTTATATGTACAACTGGCAAATTATCTGCCCAAGCAGACAACACCGCTACACAGCAGCTGGGCCGGCCTGCGCGAAGCTCAGGCGGCTGTGCTCACCGAGCCTAAAACTGCCATGGTGGTGGCTATTGATACCGGCGAGTGGAATGATATTCACCCGGTCGACAAGCGTACGCTCGGCAGCCGGATGGCACTGGCAGCAAGGGCGGTGATTTATGGCGAAAAGATTGCCTATCGCGGGCCTGAATTACACAGTCTTCAACAGCAGGACAGTTCACTGCTGCTGAGTTTTAATCACATTGAACAAGGTCTGCGACTAAAACCAGGTCAGGCTTTTGCCATTGCCGGCGCCGATGGTCAGTTTGTCTGGGCAGATGCACGGTTAAAGGGTAATCAGATCTGGTTGTCACATCCACAAGTACTAACCCCAACCCAGGTCCGTTATGGCCACGCCGACAATCCGGACGCCGTGTTATACAACAGCGCTGGTCTGCCCGCGTCGCCCTTTAGCGCACAGTTGCAGGAAACTGAGCACTGAACGACTGACGCTACTACCAGTGTCACGGCGGCGCACTGCCCTTTGCTGCAGCGGCGTCTGACAACTGAAATACCGGCGAGCGGTCCATATAATTTTTAATCAGCTGGCGCGATGGCGGGCTTAACCAATCTAACAGCGCGGCCCGGTATTGCGGGTCCCGCCGCAGCGTATGCAATGCCTGGTTGACGGCTTTGATCTGCGCTTTGGACTGATCACTGATACTGCAGGCGACATAGACTTCTGCCACCAAAGGCAAGCCTTTCAGCGCGATGGAACGTAAGGGCACGCCCTGTTTTTGCTGAGCCAGATAATACATCCGGTCAGCGTACTCCAGCACATAATCTGCCCGGTTGGCATTGAGCATCTGCACCAGATCGGTTTCAGTCGGCGACACTTGCAGCAACTCTGATAAATGCGCTGCGATAGGTGCCGGATAGGTGCGTTGTTGCTCGACCATACCGCGCCAGGTTTGCTGAAATAACCAATCCAGATCAACCGCAGCACTGCCCTGCAATTGTTGCCAGAGCGGGTGATCGGCGCGGGCCACCAGTTGCAGATTCGGAATAGCAGCAGCAACTTCAGAAAACTGCAAAAACGTCTGGCGCTGTGGTGTTTTCAGTAAGCCAAACAGGCAATGGGTAATTTGTTGTTGCATCATTTGCTGACGCATCGTCAGCGTGGAGATATGCAGCTGATGCTCGTACTGCGGCAGTGCAGCGATCAGCCGGTTCAGCATCACATCATAAGCGCCCAGCCCCTGCATCGGGCCTTGCAGAATATTAACCGGCGGCCAGTCACGGATATACCAGTCAATGCTGTCTGCGTGCGCCAACGGCAGGACACTGAACACTGCAAATAAACAGGAACGCAGTTTGTACATACCAACCTCAACAGTTGACCACACCGCTGTTTAAATAGCATACACAAATTTCTGAATCGATAAAGCCCAGCGCTGGCGATTATTTGCTCAGCGGCGGAATTTATGCTGTTGCATTTGGCTCAGATAGGCCAGCAAGGCTTCAATCTCTGTGTCGCTGAAATGGCCAAAAGCCGGCATCTTCGACTGATAACGATAGGATTCAGGGTTTCGGATAAATGCTTTTAAATCAGATTTTTGCCAGTACTCGGTGACGTTTTTCGGCGCGTTCAGTTCAGGCCCCAATACACCGCCCTGCAGATTAATCGAATGGCATTTCAGGCAGTTTTGCTGAAACAGCTGAAACCCCTGCCGCACTTGCGCCGTGGCATTGTCAGGCGGCAGTACCCGCTGATAACGGTCGCGAAAGCGGATTAACTCAATTTTGACCAGCTGATAGGGCCAGGCATAATGCTCCGCGGCTTTGCCTGCGCCGGGCCACACCAGATAAAAAGGTGCCGGCGATATCATCGCTTTGCCCTGCGCCAGCGAGGCAAACTGAAAATCTGCCAAACCGGCTTCGGCAAATACCAGCATAGCCTGATGCTGACTGAGCTGAGAGGCATTGAGTGTCGGCGCATAACCATCGCTGGCGGTCAGCACCAAAGTGTCTTCGGCCTGCAGTGGCGGAAAGCCGGTTTTATTTAACAAGGTCGCAAAGTCGAAGCCACGAAAGCTCTTTTGGGTTTCATAAGAAGGATCAGCCAGCGTGACCTGTTGCACCTGCAGCAATTGCTTTAATTCCGCCAGCGTCCAGCTGTGACTTTGCCCGCTATGGACTGTGGTCAGCACCGGGTCTGCCAGCAGCGGCCAAAGCCAGCAACTGAAAAAAAGCAGCCACATTTTCATCGTTTTTCCCTCAAACTATTGCTGGTGTCATTAAGCCGCCCGGTCGTTACAGGGTCAAGCCTTCATCGCTGAATTATCCCCGTTGGTCACAGCCTTCGCTATCAACCGCGTTTGCTGTGCCAGTCTTTTCGCAACCTCTCCCACTCTTGCAAGGATTGACCGATGAAAGCATTGTACCTGAGTGTTCTGGCTGCCATGAGTTTGCAGCTGTCCGCTGCTGATCTCAACCTCAGCGGCCGCAGTGCCGCTGACTTAAAACGTGACCTGACCAGCAAACCGGTGGAAACGCTGGCACTACTGCCAGTACAACCCGGCCAGCAAGTGTTGGATTTATTTGGTGGTGATGGTTATTACAGCGAATTAATGGCGCAGTTAGTCGGGCCTTCCGGCAAAGTGCTGCTGCACAACAATCAGGCTTACCTGAAATTTGTCGGGGCGCGGTTACCGGAGCGGCTGAAAGATGGCCGTTTGCCCAATGTCGTACGCTATGACCGCGAATCAGAGGCGCTGGATCTGGCACCCGCTAGCCTGGATGGTGTGTTATTTGTGATGGGCTATCATGATTTTTACCACAAATCCGAAGGCTGGGCGGTTTCGCGTGACCAGGTGCTGAACCAGATTAAAACCGCATTAAAACCAGGTGGTTACATGCTGGTTGTCGACCATCAGGCCAAACCAGGCTCGGGCCACAGCGCCGCGCAGGAATTGCACCGCATTGACAAGCAGGCGGTTATCGCCGAATTAACCGCAGCCGGTTTTGTGCTGCAACAACAAAGTGATGTGCTGCACAACAGCGCCGATGATCACAGCCTGATGGTGTTTGACCCGGCGATCCGCGGTAAAACCGATCGCTTCACTTTGGTGTTCAGCAAGCCATAGCACCACATTATGGCGTGACAACCGGTTGAAACAACGGGTCTTCCGCAATGATTGCATGCAGTTCCTGGCGGGATAGTTCACGTAATTGCTGCAGCCAGGCCTGTTGGTAGACACTGCTGTGGCGCAGCTGCGCCAGCGCCTGATTTATCGCGGCGATTTCACCAGCAGCCTGCGCCGATTTTTGACAAGCGACATAAACAGGCACAGCTGGCGCTTCGCCGACAATCCGCGCATAGCGTAATGACACTGTTGGATGACGGTTTGCCAGCCAGTGGATCCGATCTGGATACTCAATGACATAATCGGCACGCCCCATTTTCAGCATCCCGACCAAATCGGTTGAACTGTCGGAAACCTGCAGTAGTTTACCGGCGAATTGCTGCACATGGCTGGGATAGAACCTTTTGTACTCCACCATTCCGGTCCAGGTTTGCTGCAGCAGTTTTGCTAATTCGATCGCAGCACCGACATCATTCGCCTGCCACAGCGGATGATCGGCCTTCGCCACCAATCTTAACGCCGGCGAGTAAAACGCAATGTCAGAGAACAGCATTTTTTCCTGCCGTTCGGCCGATTTCAGCACACCGAACAAACAATGCGGGATGCCTTGCTGCATCAGTTGCTGGCGTTTGATCAGGGTGGCGAATAATTGACGATGTTGATACTGTGGCAAAGCAGCGATCAACTGGCTCAGCATCAAATCATAAGATCCCTGCCCGGCATCCGGGCCTTGCTGGATATTAAACGGTGGCCAGTCACGCACATACCAGTCGATCGCCAGAGCCTGCCAGCTGAAGCTACTTAACAACAAGCTAAAAAACCAAAACTTTAACATCTGCATCCTTGCGGCGTTGTCACATTATCGGGTACTAATATATCGAAAAAGTGTTGCGATACAAGGACAATTTCGCCGATCTGAAGCGCTTTCATCAGGGTTTACTGCCTGGTTCTTTTTGCAGCAATTCGCGCCGGATAATCCACTGTTCATCCGGAGGTAACAGCTGTTGCAAATTGTATTGCGACAGATTGTCCGGCGTCAGTATTTGAATGCTGGGCCCGACCCGCGCGGGTACCTGTTGCTGCTGCAGTAACCGGATCGCGAGGTCTACTGCTATACGAGCCTGCAGCACCGGCGAATCCGTTGCTGCTGCGGCAATACGGCCTTCCCGCAATAGCTCCACCACATCCGGATTACTGTAATAAGCCACCAGTTGCGGCACCGGGCCTTTGGCGCGCACCTGTAATTGCGCCAGAGCACGGATCGCCACCGCATTGGCCAGCACCCAATTGAGCTGCGGTTGTTGTTCAATTAAATCGCGCGCCAGACTGGTCTGATGGAACGCATCCGGCGGGCCATAACCGCCGTGGAACCATTGCAGCTGATGGCGTTGCTGTAGCTGCTCCACCGCCTGCTCTGCGTCCTGCACCCAACCAGCGCCTCTTGGGCCCGGCAACCAGCCAATCTGACCCGGCTCCGGTTTTTGCCGGCGGATAAACTCTAATGACAGCCGCGCCATATCGGCAAAAGACACCACGGAATGCGCACTGATGTCCGGGCTGTCGATGCCGTTAATCAGGTCAATCACCGGCTTGCCTTCGTCTGCTAATTGTTTGATTTCAGCATTCAGGCCGGTCGCATGAATGGCGGCAATGATATAAGCGTCAGCTTGTTTTTGCCGGCATTGCGCCAGCTGTTGTTGTTGCTTCCAGCCAAACTCATAACCACCGGCTTCGTAAATACCCAGCTCAACACCACGGGCAGCGGCCTGCTCGGACAGCCCCCAGGCCACCCCCCACCAATAATGATCTTTACCATGGGGCAATAAAGCACAGATCCGCCACTGCTTAGTGGCTTTTTCCACGGGTTGGTAATCCTGCGGCTGGCCGTCGGCGATCACTTTGGCCGGCCAGATACTTTGTGCCGCCACAACAGGAATTTGCAGGACGACGAACAGCAGCCAGCGGCTGGTGGGAAGTAAAAATTGGCGAACAAAATGGGTTGATCGCATCCCGCATACTCCGGCCTGTCCATTAGCCTGAGCATAGCCAAAACCCGCGAGGTTTTCAGTGGCGACTTTGAAAATAACCGGGTCTGCTGCGCTGAGATAAACCCGGTGATTGCAGTCTCTGGGTCAGCGGGAACCGGTCTGACAACGCGCCGCCAGCTCTGGCTTTTTCTGCCAGGCTTTTAATACGGCCTTGGCGTTACTTTGATACCAGCCATAGCCCTGCTGACGCTCCAGCGACAGCTGATTCACATCAGTGTAAGTCTGGCCATCGCGGTCAAAAAACACCGGTTGTTGTTGTGGCAGGCTGTAAAAACGCGCCCACAGCTGCGCGCCTTTTTTCTCCACCATTTTTGAGCCTGTGTCATGCCGTTGCCAGGCTTTGTCGCGGATTTGATGTTGTTGCAGCCATTGGATACCACTGCACAGCGCCGGCAATACACCCGGGCTATCCACAGCTTTATCCAGCAACAACTGCAACACCGCGGCACTTTCGCTGCTGACCAGACTGATTTGCTCAAACTTGCGCGCGGCCACCGGTTCGCCGCTCAGCGGATGATGCTGCGCTGTCCAGACCGTGCCTTTGCCATCGACCAGCACCTGGGCCGACACCAGCCAGGCCACGCCTTTGGCAAAACCAGCCTGTGCTTTGGCGCGAAGCTCAAGGCTCAGCCACTGATATTCAGGCGCATTGGCAATATCCCACAGCAGGTTCAGCAGGTCTGTCATCACGTTGTCGTTCAGCGTGACCGCATCGTGGTAACTGCCACGCAGCGGATAAGACTGGGCAAAGCCACCATTGGGATATTGCGCCCGCAGCACAAACTGCACGGCGAGTGTCAACGCGCTGCGGATCTGCGCCTGCTCTTCAGCTGTGGCTTTTGGATAATAGGCCGCCAGCCAACGGATTTGTGTGCTGGTGGCGCCATTATCAAAAGTCGGGATGTAGGCTGGTTCTGAACCGGCCAGCTGGCCGGTTTTGCGCTGTTGCTGCATATCCGTGCGTTTACTCCAGCCACCCAACACCGTTTGGTAACTCAACACTGCCTGCAGCTGCGCAGTATTACTGATCCCATCCAGGCCAAAGTTTTTCGCTTTGACTGCCGGCAACGGCGTGCTTAACTGCGCACTTGCCACTTCGGTTTTAAGTTGCTGCTCTAACAAGGCGAAATCCTGCGCCGACCGGGCGTGAAATGCTTGCCAGTCGGCACTCAGCGGCTTGGCGTTGTGCCACAGATCAGGCGTGCCGGCCGCAACGGCCGGCCCTCCTGCGATCCCGGCTGACAACAGAGTGGCGCATACCAAAGCCAGAACGCCTTGTTTCATCAGAAATTCCCCCGGATCCCAACCAGATACTGCCGGCCTGTGAGCAGGTATTCAACCGGCCGTGACGTATACACATCACTCCATTGCTCAGTCGCAGCATTGGTTAAGTTAATGGCTTCAAAGCTCACAGACAAATTGCTGTTAATTTTGTAGCGCGACGAAATATTCAGCTGGCCTTTGTCTTCATAACCACGGCCCCAGTTCCCTTCGTCTTTGTATTTATCCAGGTATTCTTTGATGTAACGTTCGCGGAAGTTGTAAGACAAGCGCGCACTGAAATCATTGTGCTCGTAATACAGCGTCCAGTTGTAGTTGAGCCGCGAGGTTTCTTCCGCCAGCAAGCTAATGACGTTTTTGCTCATAGGGTCAGCCACATCGCGGTTGTAATCAATCCAGGTTAAGTTGGTGGTGACACCAAAACGGTTCCACGGCGCTGGCAAAAAGCTGAACGGCTGTTGATAAATCAGCTCGGCACCACGTACACCTTCAGCCGGCGTATTCAAAAGCTGCGTCACATCCCAGGTTACAGTCGCCGGGTCGCGGGAGCCTAAGTCGATACCGAGGTTTTTCAGTTGGTCCGCATCTAACACTTCCTGGCGCGCCCCTTTACTGAGGCCGGTGATATCTTTGTAAAACACCGCCAAAGCCAGTAACGCTTCTTCGTCAAAATACCACTCGAGCGCAACATCAACCTGATCGGACTCATAAGGCCGCAGCGTCGGGCCTGCGCCCATTTCGATGGTTGCGGTCGGGTCTTTATCATCCGGTGTGTTCACTTTAATCGCCGAGGCTAAATCAGCAATGGCAGGCCTGGTGATAGCACGTGACAGACTTAGCCGCCCGACCAGTTCTTCAGTCAGGTCATAAGCCAGGTTTAAGCTTGGCAGGAAATCTTTGCCGTTACTTTCGGTGTAACGCCAGCCATGACCACCTTCCAGCGCTGCGCCTTCGCCGCGCCCGGCGGTATAGCCATCAGCGTAAATATGGTCCAGATTCACGATACCTGAGGTGTTGGTGTTATCGATGTAACGGCCACCGATATTGCCGCGCAGTTCGCGCCCGGCGAGTTCATAACGAAAATCGAGCTGAACAAAAGCACCTGTGACTTTCTCTTCAATGTCATAAGTGGCGTTGTAACGTTGTTTGGCTTCGAAAAAGCTTTCACCGGAAAAGGCTGCCATCACTTTTTGATAATCGGTGGTCAGCCAGCTACCTGCCGTTAAAGTGGAATTACCCGGAATATCCGCCGCTTTACCAAAGTGCTGCCCTGCTGCATCCAGTGCAATGCCATACAAGCGGCCTGCAGTGCGGGCTGCCGGTAAACCCAATACCAGCGATTCTGCGGCGTCGCCGCTGGTTTTGTTGGTGGCGGTATTCAGCACTTTCCAGCCGTTGTCATATTGCACGTTGTAGGTGGTGAATTCGCGTTGGTTCAGGCCCCATTTCAGTGTCAGTTCGTCATTTAACTCATACTTGAAATTGACGGTAAAATTAGTATTTTCGCTGTTAATTTGCTGGTTACGGTTACGAACCAAACCAACTTTGTATAAATCAGGATTTAGCATCAACGCCTGTAATTCGGCCTGCGTATAAGTTTTGCCAAAGGCCTGGCCCGGCGCAAAAGCAAAAGCCGGCATGTCCATATTCATGCTACCGCTGCCAATGGCGGTGCCTTTAGTGCCAATCAGGCTGATGGGGTC
>CAMLNG010000028.1 GCA_946481195.1 uncultured Chromatiaceae bacterium | reverse complement strand
ATTGATGCTTATTCAGATGTTTTGGTTATAACCGGATGTCTGGGTGTTTAGCGGTATTCTTAATTATGTGGTTATAAGGGTGTTTGAGGGCAGTTGCCGTAGAAAAATAGAGTAGGCTTAATGGTATCTATATGAAAATAAATGATATTAATTAAAATGAACTGGAGTTTTAGCATGCTCAGCGGCCAGACTTTCAGACTTCCCGTTACAGCGAATTTAACTTTCTAAGAACAAAGTGGAATAAGCAGCGTGGGAATATCGGCAAAAACAAAAAAGGCGGGGAGATCCCCGCCTTAATGGTTCTTCTTAACCGGACTTACATTTTGTAAGACACTGTGGTGTAGAAGAACTGGCCGATATTGTCGTAGCTGGCTGAAGTAGTGCCTGTACCGGTGGTGACACCTGGCAGGTTACGGTCAAACAGGTTGTCGATACCGACGCTCCAGTTCACGCCGTTTTCAAACTGGTAACCCAGGCTGATATCGGTGATGAAGTAGCTGCCGTAGCCCATGATGTCAACCGGATCCGGGTTGGTGACCAGGTCCTGGTCTGAGTACAGGCTGACTGCGCTTAAGTGACGGGTTTTCCAGGTCGCAGTCCAGGCATCACGTGCGTAAGCAACAGTGAAGTTTTCCTGCCACACCGCTTCGCCTTCAGTACCGGCATTCTCTTCATAGACTGAAGGATTGTCCTGGAACGAGAAGGTTTTGCGTGAATCCAGATAAGTACCGATCAGTTTGGTCTTGAAACGACCGCCAATGGCGTCAAAGTCATAACCAATTTCAAAGTCGACACCTTCAGCAGTTTGAGCGGCAACGTTCTGGGTGATTGAAGTGATCAGCTTCAGCTCGCGGCTGGTGGCATCCCGTTTAATCAGAGCACAGAACTGGTTGTTGATACCGTTCGGGTTATCGACACACTTATTCAGGATATCCTGCGCAGCCACTGATGAAATGGCGTCGTCGATATCAATGGACCAGTAGTCAACAGTGAACGTCAGGTTCTCAATCAGCTCTGGCTGATACACAGCACCGACTGTGTAAGATTTTGACTCTTCCGGTTGCAGATTCGGGTTACCACCAGACAGACCTTCAATAGTTGAAGCTGTGGCTGTTGGGTCAAAGTTCACTGGGATACCCAGTAACTTACAGTTTTGAACCCGCAGCGCGCTTTGGTTGTACTCTTTGCCACATGGGTCATAAACACTGAAGAATGTTTGGTTTTGCGGGCCATACAGTTCGCCGATATTCGGTGCGCGCAGCGCAACTGAATAGGTAGAACGCATGCGCAGTTCATCAGTGATGGTCCAGTCTAAACCGGTTTTCCAGCTGGTGGCATTGCCGATTGAGCTGTAATCCGCGACACGGATAGCCGCATCAAAGGTCAGGTCCTGGATCAGGAATACGTCAGCAACCAATGGTGCAGTGATTTCAGCAAAGGCTTCTTTCACGTTGAACTTGCCGTGCTCTTCCTGCAGTGCATTTAGGAAAGTAGCGCCTGTAGCGGCAAATGCGTCTGGCACTGAGTCACTTTGTTCATGACGGTATTCAGTACCGGCAGCAAAACCAACCATACCGGCCGGCAATTCAAATAAAGCACTGTTTGCAACGCTGGCATTCACAACCTGTTGTTTGATAGTGCTGGTTGACATGGAGTTGGTGTTAAACCAGGCACTGGCGGCCGGGTTCACTGCACCATTACCAAACACACTGGTTGGTACACAGCCGGCGGCGCGGGCAGCAACGTCACGACAAACGATTTTGCCGTCGGCATCTTTGATTGCATCAATCGACTGGGCGAAGTTTTTCCGGATCAGGTTATTGAAGTTTTGCTGTTCCAGTTTGGTCTCGCCGTACACTGCGTAGCTTTCATAGCTCCAGTCGTCGCTCAGATTGCCATCCAGGCCAACTACAGCGCGGTTGGTGATCCGGGTATTGTTTTCCATGCGGCGACCAGCGTCTTTATTAAACCGGTGCAGATACACAGCATCCAGATCGTTTTTCGCCATCAGTGCAGCCAACGTCGGGTGGATATAAGCGTTGTCGGCGGTGATTTCCAGTGCGGTGTCATATTCAAAGAAAGATGGCTGACCGGCGCTGTCGCCTTTACTCACCACATGTTTCACTTCTGCACTTAACATGTGGTCGTCGTTCAGTTCGAAGTTGGTTTTGGCGTTGAAGTTGTAACGCTTAAATTCTGGCTGTAAGTCCTGATATTCTTTCAGGTCTAACAAGTCACAGTTACTGCAGCGGCCCCATTCACCATAGGTGGTGCCGAGGTTTTGCAGTCGTACTGAACCATCCGGGTTAAAGGTGTACCAGT
This sequence comes from uncultured Chromatiaceae bacterium, assembly GCA_946481195.1. The sequence goes on along the minus strand of CAMLNG010000028.1, from coordinate 13,616 downwards.
TCAGTGCATCACCTTCTTCCAGGTAGAAGTTACCGTTGACTGATGAGTCGTACCAGCCGGTATTTGGCAGTGTAATACGATCCGGAATACCGTCATGGATAGTGGCGCCGGTCAGCGGGTCTTTTTTGTCTTTGCTGGCAGCATTACGCACGTTCATGTATGGCGTGCGGGTTAAAGAACGCTCTTTCGCATTCAGTACGCGCTGGCCCGACACTTCAGCGGCAAATGCGGCGTTACCACGACCACCGGCGTAATCGCTACCATAAGAGAAGTTGAATTTGTGGTTGTTATACGGGTTGTCGTTGGCTTTACCGCCGGTCGCACTGACTTCCAGGCCTTCGATGTTTTTCTTCAATTTGAAGTTCACCACGCCGGTTACAGCGTCAGCACCGTAGACTGCAGAAGCGCCACCTGTGATGATTTCAACAGATTCGATCCAGGCTGTTGGAATAGTGTTGGTATCGACAGAAGCAGAACCGGCGCTTGATGATACATGGCGTTTGCCATCGACCAGCACCAGGGTGCGGTCAGCGCCCATGCCACGTAAATCCAGCAGGTTCAGGCCGGCGGTACCGATGTAGTTGCCTGAGTTGGCCATTGAGTACGTCGAGGCCAGCGCTGGTAATTCGTTTAACACTTCACCGATGTTCAGTGCACCGGTTTCCATCAGTTCAGTACCGGAAATAGAAGTTACCGGAGACGGTGCGATGGCGCCTTCACGCATAATACGTGAACCAGTCACCTGGACGCGTTCAACAGGTTCTGCGGCGTTGGTTTGCTGTGCGATAGCCGCGGAGCTTAACAATGCGGCAGAAGTGGCGGCTGCGCTCAGACTCAGTCTGATGGCCTGGGTTAATAATGGACGACGGAACATGTGTACCTCTGAATGCCTGCCGTGCCCATCCCTTTGCAGGAACAAGTGCCGGCGAATGCTGTTGTGACAAAATTGCCCTGATTCGGGGCGGCGGATTCTATATAAAAATTGGCTAAAGACCAGACCGAATGCGGTCAATGGCGTGAAACCAAACACCAGTTGCACAACAAATGCACAGCGCAGGCGTTTGTTGGCAACTTCTGGATTATTATATTCACATTGCATTAATTAAAGATGTTATTTGTAACATTTATTTTCATCAGTTACACAGTCCTGAACAGCTGGTTCTGCACTCAGATCTGCTGCTGGTTTAGCCGCCGTGACCTGATATCCGTCCATCTCCAACAAGCCCTTTACGACCGCGTATAAAATCTGCAGAAACATGGTTTTTTCCTCCGCTGAACAAATTATGTGCAAATGATACGCAGGACATGTCGCGCTGATTAGCGGGGTATTTCACGACAGATTGTTTCCAACAAGAAACAATCAGGCTATTTTTCTTTTGATACACTGACTGAAATGTTCAGGTAGGAGGTTCCGATGTCATTACTACAGCGTTTAAGTGATATGGCGATTTTTGCCCGGGTAGCCGAAACCGGCAGTTTTACCCAGGCTGCAGTTGCATTGCAGATGTCTAAAGGCGCGGTCAGTAAAGCCATCAGCCGGCTGGAACAACATTTGTCGGTGCGCTTGTTGCAGCGTACGACGCGGCAAATCCGTTTAACTGCCGAAGGTCAGGCGTTTTTTGCTTATTGCCAGCAGGTGGTGCGTCAGGCTGATCAGGCCGAACACCATCTGGATGAAATGCGTGACGAGCCGGCCGGTACTATCCGTATCAGTGTGGCTGTCACTTATGGCAGTAAAATTATCGCGCCGTTATTGCCTGAACTGCTGCAGCGTTACCCCAAATTACGGGTTGAGCTGGATTTAACCGATCGGCTGGTGGATCTGGTGGGGGAAGAAGTTGATGTGGCGATCCGCTTTGGCCGGTTGGCTAATTCAAGCCTGATCGCCCGGCCACTCACCAAATTGCCGATTGTGCTGGTTGGCGCACCGTCTTATCTGGCCCAGGCCGGCATCCCACAGCATCCGCGGGATTTGACCCAACACAGTTGCCTCAGTACTGATAACAGCCCGCAGGAGCGTTACTGGCGTTTTTCAGATCAGGGCCAGCCGTTGGAAGTACTGACCCAAGGGCCTTTGCATGCCAACAGTAACAGAGCATTAAAACCGGCGGTGTTGGCCGGGGTCGGCCTGATGTATGTCACCCGATATCAGGTGGCTGATGAAATTGATGCTGGTCGGTTAGTGCCTATTCTGACCGAATATATGCCGGAGCCGCTGCCGGTGCATCTGGTGTATCCGCACCGTGTTCACATGAAAGCCGGGGTCAAAGTGATTTTGCAGTATCTGCAATGCCGGCTCAATCCGCAGACTTATTGCCAGACGAGCAGCCCGGCTGCAGAAGCTGTGCCAGAAGTACTCACTGCGCTGGCGGGTTAGCCGAAAAAATTCGTGGCAGAAATATCCATTGTAAGCGCTTGCATGGAGGCAGGCGCTCTGTCATATTTAAGCTTCATGTAACCGCTTACATTTGTTGTGTCAGCAGTTGTTGTTCGACCTGAGCGGGTTCCACGTGAAACGGTGTGATGTGTTGTCTGTATCGCTGATATAGATCTTGGCCACTGAGCAGTGCAGCTATTGCGCCTGATTCAGCTTCCGGCTCTCCCGCAGTTTCCTCTGCCTGCCGTTTGTCATCCCGGCAAACAGAGGAAACTGTTTTTTCAGCCCGGTGCCGCCTGTGCCAGCCGCAAAATCATTTCGGCGGCATCACAATGACAATCAAAACCACAGCGCACACATTCGTAGCCGTTCAGACTGTCTTCCCGCCATTTGTCCGGGTGGATTTTCACCAGCTCGCCGCCATGTTTACTGAAATAACGCACTGCAGCATTGCCCGGGCTTTGCACCCATAAATGCGCGACGCCGGCAACAGCACCCTGGGCAATAAAAGCCTGTATTGATAATTGCAGCAGCGCGCCGCCGATACCACTGCCCTGCAGGTCGGGCCGCACTGTGTTGCATTTGAAATAACCGACCTGTGTCAAAGGGACACCCCATAACTCTGGACTACACCATTGATCCGGTTGCCATTGCCCTGGTGCAAACGCCAGCCGGAAGCCGGCAAGGCCCTGGTTGTCCAAAGCGATTACACCGGCATTGTGGCCAGCTTTTTGGCCTTGCTGATAATAAAGGCGGATTAACTCATCACTCAGATAACCATCGCCATGGACCTGATTTCCCAGCGCAATCACGGCGGCAAAATGTTGCGGGGTTAAAGGTTGATACTGGATGGGAATAAGCTGTGGTTTGACGTCTGACATGACAGATCCGCAAGGCTTGGAAATTCGCCGTTATCTTGCCATGATGCGCACTGAATTGCAGTAATCGGGATTTCCATATGTACGATCCGCTTCACGACCGCTCGCCAGGCCAGGGCCAGCCTTATCCATCCAGTTACTGGGCTGCACACTCCGGCGCAGCGCCAGCCGATGATGGCGCTCTGACACAAGACCTTGATGTTGATGTTGCAATTATCGGCGCCGGTTATACCGGTTTATCCGCTGCTTATCATCTGGCGACAGAGCATGGTGTCAAAGCGCTGGTGCTGGAAGCGAATCAGACCGCCTGGGGCTGCAGTGGCCGCAACGCCGGTTTTGTCCTCAAGTCCAGCGGCCGTAAACCTTATGCCCAGATGCAAAAACAATGGGGCGAGGCCGTGATGCGCGGCGTCTACCAGGAGTTTCAGGCCGGTTTAGACCGGGTGCGGCAGCTGATTAGCCTGGGTATCGATTGTGATCAGCAGGAACCGGGTTATCTGCGGATGGCGCATAAAGCTTCGATGGTACCAACGCTTGAGGCACAGGCCCGCTTGCTGGAAAAGACCTTTGGCGCTGAAGTGGAGTTGTTAAGCCGCAGTCAGGTGCATCAGCGTTATGTCGCCGATGAACAGAGTTTTGGTGCTTTAAGGTTTGCCGATGCTTTTGGCGTCAATCCGCTGAAGCTGGCCTGGGGTTATCAGCGTCTGGCCCGAGACGCCGGCGCCACGATACATACGGCAAGTCCGGTGCTGCAGTGGCAGACAGACGGCCGCGCGCAATTGCTGCAAACCCCACAGGCGCAGGTGCGGGCGCGCAAAGTTATTCTGGCAACCAACGGTTATACGCCTAAACACCTGCATGCCGGTGTTCAGGCGCGGACCTTACCGGTGTTATCACAAATTATTGTCACTGAGCCACTGAATGCCGCACAGCTTGCCGCCTGTAATTTGCTGACATCACAAGTGGTGATGGACACCCGGGCACTGAAATACTACTACCGCAAACTGCCGGACAACCGCATTCTATTTGGTGGTCGCGGGGCTATCACCGGTAGTGATGCCGAAAATCCTTATTATGCCCAGCGTTTACTGGAAGTGCTGAAACTGAGCTTCCCAGCGCTACGTGAGTTGAAGTATGACTATCAGTGGTCCGGCTGGATTTGCATGGCGCTGGACGATATTCCTCATATTTATCAGGCGGATGACCATGGCGATGTGGTCTACAGCATGGGTTATTGCGGTAGCGGCCTTTCCTTTTCTGTGCAGGCGGGTAAACGGCTGGCGGATAAAGTGATGGGATTGCCACAACCTGATTTACCGCTGTATCAGTCGGCCTTACCAAAGTTTCCACTGGCACCGTTGCGGCGGGTTGGCCAGTGGGGTTATTTCCACTATGGCAAATTCAAAGACCAGTGGTGGTGATCTAGGAGTTACAGGTAATTTGGTAAATTAAATGTTGCAAATAATTATTTGCGACGTTAGTGTGTTAACACTTCGCGGATTGGAGTGTTGATATGGATTTGTTGACCATGGATTGGTCGGGGCTGGTCCTGACATTTTGTTTTATTTACGGCATTTATGCACCTTGCCTGCTGACATTGCTGGACCAGCAACATCGTCTGTCAATGCGTCTGCTGGCGCTGATCCCTTGTCTGTTGCTGTCCTGGTTGGGTTATTGGCTGAGTCAGCGACATCTGAGATACAGTGATTCAGCCTGAGTTTTTCCGATAGACCTTTGTTAAAATGGCTAATTTTTAGCATTTCCGACACATTTATTTGCTGCTGTATTTTATAAAGTTGTTTAATTTCATTTAGTTAGATATTGGTACTATCTTTGCCAGCACAGCTTATCTGAACTGCAAAAAAGGAAGCGCCAATGTCAGCCGCATTGTCTTTGTTTGGTCGCCAGACCTGGCTTTACAGCCGTTTTGAATTACAACGTTTGTTTTTGACCCCGCGCGGCTGGTTTGCACTGGCTGCTTTCACCACGATTTGGTACTTCCTGCTGCGTTACCCGATCTATCAGGCCAGCGTACAACTTCAGGAACCAGAAATTCAGCAGATGCTGAGCAGCATGCTGGGGATGGTCGGGATGTATAACCTGCTGAACTGGTCTTTACAGGAATTGTCGGTTTATTGGGCTATGACAGTATTTTTTATGCCGCTGGCGGTATTGTTCGCCACCGCGGATCAAACCTGTTCTGACCGCTCGCGCGGTACCCTACGATTTCTAACTTTACGCTCCAGCCGCGACAGTATTTTCTTCGGTCGTTTTATCGGCCAGATTCTGGTGCAGGCCCTGCTGATTGGCTTGTCGTTATTGGCAACCCTGGCGTTAGCGGTCTGGCGCGTTGGCGAACTGCCGCTGTCAGCAATCAATGCGACTCTGGTAATTTGGCTGAATCTGTTGATTGTGTTAATGCCGTTTACTGCGCTGATGGCGCTTTGTTCGGCGCTGGTGCGCTCCAGCCGGCTGGCGATTAGTCTGGCGATTGTCAGTATTGGTGCCGTTACCGGTCTGCTGGGTTATTTGGTCTGGCACTTCCCGGATCTGCGGGTGGTGCTGGAATATCTGCCAGGCGCGCAGTTGCCGATGTTACTGGGAGCGCAAGGCTGGGATACGCTGAAACACTGTGGCTTGCCATTATTACAAACTGCGGTGCTGCTGGTGATTGGCCGTATCGTGATGCAGGAGAAAGCATTATGAGTTATCTGATTGAAGCCCGGCATTTAAGTAAATCATTTGGCCAGAAAGCGGTATTGCAGGACCTGACTTTCACTCTTCCGGCTGGTGAACCTATCGCGCTGATTGGGCCCAACGGCGCCGGTAAAACCACATTGTTCAGCTTATTGTGTGGTTATCTGCCGGCCAGCAGCGGCGAATTAACAGTGTTAGGCCATAAACCTGGCAGCAGTGCTTTGTTTGGCCGCGTCAGCGCCTTGCCGCAGGACGCAATGTTGGATCCGAATTTTTCATTACTGACCCAACTGAGTTTCTTCGGTCAGTTACAAGGCATGAGCAAAACAACGGCCGTGGCAGAGAGCCGCCGGGTGCTGAGCCTGGTCGATTTAGCCGGCAGCGCCGATTTAAAAGCCACGGCACTGAGTCACGGCATGCGCAAACGAGTCGCCATCGCCCAGGCTTTGATGGGCAGTCCTGAGCTGGTGATGCTGGATGAACCGACCGCCGGTTTAGATCCGGTGAATGCGTTACAGGTTCGTCAGCTCATCGCGACTTTGTCCGGCGAAGCCAGTTTTATCATCAGCTCACATAACATTTTTGAGCTGGAACGCTTGTGCGGTACTGTGTTGTATCTGGAGCACGGCAAGCTGGTGCAACAAAGTGCAGTGCAAAGCGCGGCGACGCAGGGTTATGTCACCCTGACGCTTGAGCCTGCTGCTTATACCGATGTGTTGCCGCAATTGCGGGCGCTGCCGGGGGTAATTGCCGTCAGTGACAGCCAGAAATATGAGTATGTACTGCAGTTTGACGCTGAACTGGCACCAGATTTTGATTTAACTCTGTTGATGGCGCTGCGCCAGTTTGGCTGGCGTTATCGCCAGTTAACCAAGGGGCAGACGCTGGAGCAGCAATTGTTTGCCGTGACGGCAAAACAAGCCTGATTCAGGTGAGCGCTCAGGTTTGCAGATACTTTAGTTTGTCCGCAACCCCATTCCAGGCGTCGGCATCGTCCGGCGCTGGTTGCACTTCGGTGATATTGGGCCAGATCTCACTGAGTTCGGCATTGAGTTCAATAAAGGCTTCTTGTCCGGGGGGCACGGCGTCTTGTTGGTAGATGGCCTGAGCCGGACATTCCGGCTCACACAAACCACAATCGATACAGGCCGTTGGGCTAATCACCAGAAAATTGGGACCGGCAAAAAAGGCATCGGCCGGGCACACAGCAACACAATCGGTGTATTTGCATTTGATGCAGTTGTCGGTCACTACAAACGCCATGGCAGCAATTCCTGAAATGAAGGCCGGGAAATTCCGGCGAATTGTAATGCAGCGGCCTGAAATTACAAGGCTGCTGCGAAGTGCAGAAAACCGGACAAATCGGGGCTTTTCACGTAAAATAGCGGTTTTATTTCTGCTTTGTGAGCCAGCGCTGCAGCGCTTTCGCCATGACACCAACAGGAAACCCGATGATCCGCATCAACGAATTAAAGTTACCCCTTAACCACAGCGACGCTGATTTACCTGCCGCTATCTGCAGCCGGTTGAAATTAAAACCAGAACAACTCATTGAATTTACCGTGTTTAAACGTGGCGTTGATGCGCGGAAAAAGTCCGATATTCAACTGATTTACACGCTGGACGTGCAAACCGATCACAATGCCCGCGTCTTGGCCGCTTTCAGTAAAGATGACCAAATCCGCCCGGCACCGGATACCAGTTACAAGTTTGTCGCCAAAGCGCCGGCACAGCTGACAGAGCGCCCGCTGGTGATTGGTCTTGGCCCTTGTGGCCTGTTCGCTGGTTTATTGCTGGCGGAAATGGGCTTTAAACCGATTATTCTGGAACGCGGCAAAGAAGTACGGGAACGCACCAAAGACACCTTTGGTTTCTGGCGGAAAAAGCCGCTGAATACCGAATCCAACGTGCAGTTTGGCGAAGGCGGCGCCGGGACTTTCTCTGACGGTAAACTCTACAGTCAGGTCAAAGATCCGAAACATTATGGCCGTAAAGTACTGACTGAGTTTGTTAAAGCCGGCGCGCCGGAAGAAATCATGTATGTCAGCAAACCGCATATCGGCACCTTTAAGCTGGTCACCATGGTGGAAAAAATGCGCGCCCGTATTATCGAACTGGGCGGTGAGATCCGTTTCAGTACGCGCGTCGACGATATTCTGCGCGATGGCGAGCAGTTAACCGGCGTGCGTCTGAGCGATGGCAGCGAACTGCATAGCCGTTATGTGGTGCTGGCGGTGGGCCACAGTGCGCGTGACACTTTTGAAATGCTGTACAAGCGGGGCGTTTATATCGAAGCCAAGCCGTTTTCAGTGGGCTTTCGCATCGAACACCGCCAGTCAATGATCGACGAATGCCGTTACGGCGCCAGCGCCGGCCATCCATTATTGGGTGCAGCCGACTACAAACTGGTGCATCACGGCAGTAACAACCGCACTGTGTATAGTTTCTGTATGTGCCCGGGCGGTACAGTGGTCGCGGCTGCTTCAGAAGAAGGCCGGGTCGTCACCAATGGTATGAGCCAGTATTCCCGTAACGAACGCAATGCCAACAGCGCTATTGTGGTCGGCATCGACCCGGAACGCGACTATCCGGGCCATCCACTGGCGGGCATTGAACTGCAACGCAAACTGGAAGCGCAGGCCTATGTGCTTGGCGGCAGTAATTATGATGCGCCGGCGCAGCGCGTCGGTGATTTCCTTGCTGGCGTGGCGTCGACTGAGCTCGGTGATGTGCAGCCAAGTTACACACCTGGCGTGAAACTGACCGATTTGTCACAAGTACTGCCTGATTATGTGATTGCTGCTATTCGCGAAGCAATTCCGGCTTTTGATAAACAAATCAAAGGCTTTGCCCGCGCTGATGGCCTGCTGACCGGTGTGGAAACCCGTACTTCTTCACCCATCTGTATCAAACGTGGCGCCGATTACCAGAGCCTGAATACCAAAGGGTTATTCCCAGCAGGTGAAGGTGCAGGGTATGCTGGCGGAATTCTGTCTGCCGGGATTGACGGTATTAAAGTGGCTGAAGCTGTGGCTTTGGCGATGACCGGTCAGGCCATCACGGTCAGCCGGCGTTAACTGTATCTGATGCGTGACCGGCGCAATTTCCGGTCGGTAACCAAGGAGTAAGGAATGCGGAAAAGTTTGATCGCTGCGGCACTGATTGCAGCTGGGGTATTTGCCTGGTACAAGTTTGGCGCCAATCAAAGCGCTGGCCAGCTGGGCGCGCTGGAATATGTCCCGGCGGATACAGCGGTATTTTCCGCACAATTAGAACCGGTTGATTTGCCAAGTTATTTAAGCAGCATCGGCATGGGGCCGCAGTATTACAATGCGGCCGCACTGGCGCAACTGGACGAGCAGTTACAGGCCGCGCAAAGCAACAGTGAAAAATTCGTGCTGGCGCTGGGGAAACAATATTTATCCGCGCTGGCGACCCCAGTTGAGATCAGCAGCAAAACCGGCATCAAAGCGCAGATGCGCAGCCTGCTGTACATGGTGGGGTTAGCACCGGTACTAAAAGTGGAACTGGGTGACGAAACCGCCTTTTGGGCGATGTTTGATGCCATTGAACAACAAAGTGGTCTGAGCCATAGCCCGCAGCAGCTTGGCGAACAAAAATACCGCCAATACAAATTAAGCCATGAAGAGCTGGTGCTGGACCTATTGGTCAGTGTCAAAGACGGCTGGGCCACGCTGACCTTCACTTCCGACAAGCTGGACCCATCGCATTTAGCCATTGCGCTCGGTACGCAAAAGCCGGAGCAGAATCTGCAAAGCAGTGGTTATCTGCAACAAATCAGTAAAAAATACGAATTAGATCAGGGTTCTGTTGGTTATGTCAGCAGTCTTGAACTGAGCAAAGTACTGACCAGTAAAGACGGCAACCGCTTGGCGAAAGATGTCGAGCTGTTGTTCGGCACTGAATTAGGTGTCGCATTGGCACCCTGGCGTGAAGCCAGCTGTCAAACTGATGTGGCTGCTATTGCGACCAGCTGGCCGGGGTTATTTGCCTCTAACCGCTTTGAGATTGGCAGTGGCGCCACCAAAGTTCACAGCAAAATGCTGATCCCAACCGAAAACAGCAAAACAGTTGAAGCGTTACAGCAACTGCAGGGATTTATTCCGGCCGGTTTTGCTGAGTTGAAAGGTCCGTCAGCCATGTTGTCTTTGGGATTAGGTCTGGACGTCGGCCAACTGTCGGCCGCTGTCGGCAAAATCTGGGAAAATCTGACCACAACGCAGTATCAGTGCGCGCCGCTCGTTGAATGGCAAACTGCGCTGAAACAAAACAACCCGATGCCGATGCTGATGATGGCGGGCATGGCGGCCGGTGTGCAAGGTGTTTCACTACAGGTTAATCAGCTGGAATTTGATGCGGTACAACAAGTACCAAAAACCGCTGATGCACTTTTTGTGTTGAGTGCCAGCAATGTGAAGCAACTGTTTGACAGTGTCAAAGCGCTGCAGCCGGCTCTGGCGACTGTAGAGCTGCCCGCTGCCGGTGAAACTTTACCGCTGGCGGACAAAATTCCCGAGCTGGCGATGCTCGGTGTCAAACCGAGCCTGATGGCGTCTGAACACCATCTGATGATTTTCAGTGGTGATAAAGCCCAGCAACAAGCCAAAGCGCTCAGCACTGAAAAGCTGAATAAATCTGGTTTGCTGGCCTTCAGCCTGGATTATCAGCAGTTCTTTAGTGTGCTGAAAGGGACGCTGGAAAGCAGCGGCGAACCGGTCCCGGCAGAACTGGCGCAGCTGATGCAAACTAATATGCAGGTCGGCATGCAGATGAAAGCGGTGCCGCAGGGCATTTTGCTGCAGTCGACGATGCAAATGGCTAAATAATGGTTTGAAAAGAAAAAGCCCGCAACGCGGGCTTTTTTATGACTAAATGCTTCAGAAACGGTAATTCACTTTCCCGTAGATATATCGCCCGCGTGGGTTATACATACTGCCGACATAGCCATATAAATCACCGTCGCCGTCACCAATGGCAAATGGCGGTTCCTCGTCCAGCAGATTGCTGACGCCCAGCGTAAATTTCACTTCTTTACCCAGGTTGTAGTACAGCTGGGTATCCAGTGAATAATAAGCATCCACCATCCGCGAAGTATTTTCGGTGAAGTCCAGACTACCGTCGAAATCGATATCCGGCGTATCTTCGAATTCGCCGATGTAGGATAACGACGCAGCCAGACCCCAGTCATTGATCGCCCAGTCCGCACTGGTCACCCAGCGATACTGCGGATACTTGTATTCGCCGGTGTAGTCCAGATTGTCCTTTTCGAAGTTACGCAGATAAGTCCATTCGGCATTCAGTTTCAGCAAACCCATGTCAGCCAAATCCATCTTATAGTTCACCGATAAATCGACACCGGATGCTTCCTGCGAACTGACGTTGAAGAAAGTGTTATTGATCCGGTCCAGCTCACCGAGTGTCTGACCCGGTAATGGCGCCCGGCGTACACAGATGGTGCTGTTCTGATTGCCACACTCGGCCAGGTAAACTGCGCCAAACGGGACTTCATCAATTTTGTTGTCCTGAGTGATGCTCCAGATATCCAGGCTAAAATCGAGGTCGGCAGTGGCCTGCCAGATAGCGCCGACGTTCCAGCTTTCCGACTCTTCCGGTTGAAGGTTCGGGTTACCGGCAAAGACGATGGTATAGTCGGTGGACGCACAGGCCGGATTGCTTGGTGTGGAAACCGGGCAGCGGAAAGTATCAATAAAGAATTGTGATTCCTGTGACGGGCCAAGGCCAACCTGTGCCAGCGACGGTGCGCGGAAACCCTGACTCCAGGACGCGCGGAAACTCAAATCTTCATTCGGCGTAAAATGGAAAGCCACTTTGGGATTGGTGGTGCCGCCGAAGTCGCTGTAGTGGTCATAACGACCGGCGACCTGCATTTCCAGCGTTTGCGCCAGCGGGATGGATAATTCTACGTAAGCGGCTTTTTGCGAACGTTCCGCTGCTGCTGAGACTGATTCAGTACCGAAAATCAGACCACGGACAAATTGGTCATCCGGCTGGTCCCGTGCATCTTCTTTGCGATATTCAACCCCGGCGGCGAGGCCAATAGAACCTGTGCCAAACTGCATCAGTTCGCCACTGATATGTGCATCGGCTGACGTCAGATGGGATTCACCGCGTCGCACCAGACTGGTGGTAATGGCATCGATCACCGATTGTGGGTTTTTCACGCCGCCAAATGGATTGTAACGGCCTGCATTGATCTCTTGCTGCAGAAAATCAGTCCGCACCCAGCCCTGGTCTTTGTCACCGGTCTGTTTCGCGGCGCTACGGCCTTTTTGGACAGCTGCTTCCCATTCCCAGTGGTTGATGTTACCGCGTAAGCCAGCCAGTACCCGCAGCGTATCTGAAGTGATATCCCAGCGCCGGTTCCCGGCATCGACCGTGCGGTAACGGCTGATTTGAATATCTTTTTTCCATGGATTATTCGGATGTGAACCTGGAACTGTCAGCCCGGCGCCTTCATCCAGCGGTGTCGCTGCCCCACCGGCGGTCGAGATATTGTGCTGAGCGGCCAGTTCGGCAAACATTTCCAGTTGATCATTGACTTCACGGCGCAGGTTCAGAATTGCGCCTGCCCGCTCGGCTGCCGGCACTGCGATTGAATGTGGGCCATAGTCATACAAACAAGTCTGGCCGGCAATACTGTCGGCCGGACAACCCGGGTCGCGGGTGACTTTGCCATCGACGATAAAACGGCCCGGATAACCACGACTGGAGCGGAAATCTTCTCCGCCATAAGGTACCTGATTGGCCGTTCCGAAGCGCCCGAGTTCGGAGTTGTCGATCTGTCCATTGTTAAAATAGTCAAAAATCAATGTGGCATTGCTTTTCTCATCGCCGGTACCCCAGACTGTGCTGAAAGTGGTTTCATCATAACCAGGCCCAGTGGTCCCACCGTAACCCAGTGCCAAATCGGTGCCGACAAAATCTTTACGCAGGATCACGTTCACGACCCCGGCGACGGCATCTGAGCCATAAATGGCGGAAGCACCATCTTTGAGAATATCAATCCGTTCTATGGCTGCGACCGGAATGCTGTTGATATCAACGAAGGTGTTGACGATGCCTTCGGCAAAGGCGCTGGTCGCAACACGACGACCGTTGATCAGCACTAAGGTTGCATCAGCGCCAAAGCCGCGCAGACTAACCGCTGCTGCACCGTTTGCCGTGGAATCCTGACTGTTGCCGCGGGTAGAGAAAGTACCGGCACCGCTGACCGGCATCCGTTCCAGTAACTGCTGCAGGTTATCAAAACCGGATTTGTCGATGGTATCACGGGTGATCACGGTCACCGGTGATGGTCCTTCTAAGTCATTACGTTTGATATGAGAGCCGGTGACCTGGATCCGTTCCACGTCTTTGCTGTTATCTGGTTTGGTCTGGGCGAAACTGGCAGAAGTGTGAAGTAACAGGCCGACCGCTAAAGCACAGCGGCTCAGGTTAAAGTGAGAAGCTTTCATGTATGTCCTTATTTATTCTGGATTTTTTAAGTGTTTTATTGCATTTCTTATAAATGGCCGTGTGACGGCCATTTATGTATAGCTGAAAAAAACCAGAGTAAAAAAAGTTCAAACAATTTGGCGATTTTCTGTATAGGGTAAAGATTGTGTACTGTAAGCAGAGCCTGA
>CAMLNG010000027.1 GCA_946481195.1 uncultured Chromatiaceae bacterium | reverse complement strand
GCCATCGAAGTCCCGAGCGCCATGTGCACGACCTGTTCCGGCAGGAAATTCAGCGAGACAAATAAGGTCGTCAGCACCGGCACCATAATAGCGCCGCCACCAACACCGAGCAGACCGGCAACAAAACCAACCAAGGCCCCTAACAATAAAAATGCCCACCAAATTTCCATCTTGTCTCCAATTTCCTGTTATTTGTCCGGTTTTCTGCTATTGTGCCGGCCCTTTTCCGTTGTTGCGACGGAAAAAGTGGAAAATTGCCACGGTCTGCACATAAAAACAGCAGAACCGGATGACGGTTCTGTGGTCAGTCTGTATACTTCCGCGGCTTTTTTTAATGTGATTGCGATGGTGCCGATATTCTGCTATCAATAGCCGCCATCTTTTTGCTTGGCACTGTTATACAGGAGACTACCATGCCAGAAGGCAAAACTACCAAATCTCTCGGCCTGTTGGCCATGGCTGGCGTGCTGCCTTATCAGGAAGCGCCGGGCGAAGAGTACATGAACCCGAAGCAGCTGGAACATTTCCGCAAAATTCTCGACGCCTGGCGTCAGCAGCTGCGTGAAGAAGTAGACCGCACGAAAAACCACATGGCCGATGAAGCGGCAAACTTCCCGGATCCGGTGGACCGTGCAGCACAGGAAGAAGAATTCAGCCTGGAGCTGCGTGCCCGTGACCGCGAGCGTAAACTGCTGAAAAAGATTGAAAAAACCCTGCAGAAAATTGAAGACGAAGACTTCGGTTACTGCGATACCTGCGGCATCGAAATCGGTATCAAACGCCTGGAAGCCCGGCCAACGGCGGACCAGTGTATCGATTGTAAAACGCTGGCAGAGATCAAGGAAAAACAACTCGGCGGTTAATGATGACCGTCGAATTCTCCTGTGTCAGGGGCCGGTTTGCGCCATCGCCATCCGGCCCTTTGCATTTCGGCTCATTAGTGGCCGCCCTTGGCAGTTATCTGCACGCCAAATCACAAGGCGGCCAGTGGCTGGTCCGCATTGAAGATATCGACGCTCCCCGCACTGTACCAGGCGCCGATACAGAAATTTTGCGCACGCTGGAGCAATTTGGCCTCTGCTGGGACGACAACGTCGTCTGGCAAAGCCAGCGGCTTGATTTATACCAACATTATTTCGAACAATTCCGGCAGCAGCTGTATGGCTGCCAGTGTAACCGTGCCCGTATTGCCACTTTAGGCGGCATTTATGATGGCCACTGCCGTAGCTTGTCGCTGGCAGACCATGACGGCCCGCTCGCCTGGCGCCTGAAAAGCGCAGGCGTAAAAACTGAATTTACCGATCTGTTGCGTGGTTTGCAGCAGATCCCTGCCACCCTTGCCTTTGAAGATTACATCATCAAACGCCGCGATGGTCTGTTCGCCTATCAGTGGGTAGTGGTGATTGATGACGTCGAACAACAGATCAGCGAAGTGATCCGTGGTGCCGACCTGTTACAGATGACGCCGCGCCAGCAGGCGCTGTGCCGCACTTTTGGTGCACCGGTGCCGGGCTATGGCCATCTACCGCTGGCGGTGACTGCGCCGGGCCACAAACTCAGTAAACAAAATCATGCTACCGACATTCGCCGCTTTGCGCCGGCCCAGTCGATGGCTGCTGCCTTGCGCTTTTTAGGTCAGCAGCTGCCTGCTGATGCTGAGATTTTACCGGTAGCTGAATTGTTGCAATTTGCACTGGCACACTGGCAAGCCGCCGCGGTGCCGAGCCAGCCGGAAATTCAGATCAACAGTTTTAACTGAGCCTTGTTAAGTTGCCGGCCGATTACCGGCGGCACTGGTATTTTCATTCATTTTTTCACCAGCCTGCGTTATCATACCGGCAATTTTTTTCGCCTGTCAGGTGATTGGCCTCCGGCCGCATTGAAGTCTGTCTGTTACCGGAATGCGCTGCCAACAAGTGCCGCAGGAATGCGCCGCCAAAACTCACCACGCAACACTGTTCTTTCAAGGAGAAAGGCCATTATTTCCAGAGTGTTAGATTTTTGCCGTAAGCTCACCGGCAAAAAAGCCAAAGCCATCACCGAAGCTGTGGTGGAACAAACCGACATCCAGCAACCTGCTGCGGCCCCGGAACGTCGTCCACGCCGCACCAACGTCGAATATCAGCGCAACGACAATAGCCGGCCGGGCCGGCAACCACGTGAACGTTTTGAGCGCAACAAAGACTCGTCGTATCAGGGCGATCGCCCGCGCCATGATTCAAACCGCGACACTCCCCGCCCTCGTCGCGATACCAGCAATCAGGGCCCGAAACTGAATCCGGACCATCAGTCGGCGATTTTACCGGCGCTGCGCGTCATTCCACGCGACCAGCACAATATCTCACGCAAAGATATCAGCCCTAATGCGCTGAAAGTGCTGTACCGCTTAAACGACGCCGGTTTTGAAGCCTATCTGGTTGGCGGTTGTATCCGTGATTTATTACTCGGCCTTATTCCAAAAGATTTTGATGTCGTCACCAATGCCACGCCAGATGAAGTGCGGGCGGTGTTTAAAAACTGCCGGCTGATTGGCCGCCGCTTCCGCCTGGCCCATGTGGTGTTTGGCCGCGAAGTGATTGAAGTCGCGACTTTCCGTGGTCACCACAGTGGTGGCGAAGAAGAAGAAAACATCCCGGCCGGCGTGCGTTCTGACCACGGCCAGATCCTGCGGGACAACGTCTACGGCACTATCGAAGAAGACGCCGAGCGGCGGGATTTCAGCATCAACGCGCTGTATTACTCAGTGCGCGATTTTGCCATCTACGATTTTGCCAACGGCGTAGAAGCTATCCAGCAGCGCAAAATTGAATTAATCGGCGACCCGGAAACCCGCTACCGCGAAGATCCGGTGCGGATCCTGCGCGCTATCCGCTTTGCCACCAAACTAAACATGGAGCTGGCGCCAGCTACTGCAGCGTTAATCCCTGAGCTTGCGGTATTACTGAAAAACATTCCGGCGGCGCGTTTATTCGATGAATCGCTGAAATTGCTGATGGCTGGTAAAGCTTTCGACAACTTCGTGATGATGCGTGACCTCGGTATTCTGAAACAGCTGCTGCCGCAAGTACACAAAGTGCTGAAACAGGACAGCGAAGGCAAAGTGTTTCATCTCATCACTAATGCGCTGCAGGACACTGACGAGCGTGTGGCGCAGGATAAACCTGTCACGCCGGCCTTTATCTACGCTGCTTTATTATGGTATCCGGTGGAACTCAGGATGCAGACGCTGCTGATTGAAAGTGGCCTGAATGACATCGACGCACTGAATATCGCCATGACCGAAGTGCTGGACGACCTGGTGCGTACTATCGGTATTCCAAAACGTTTTACGCTGGTCGTACGCGACCTTTGGTCGCTGCAGGGCCGACTGAGCAAACGGGCTGGCCGGCGCGCCTTTAAACTGATGGAATTGCCAAAATTCCGCGGTGCCTTTGATTTTATGCAACTGCGCGCCAAAGCCGAAGGTGGTCAGCTGGCCGAACTGGCGTTGTGGTGGCAGCAGTTTGTCAACGCCGATGACGCTGAGCGCGAAGAGCTGGTGCTGGATTTAGGTAAAGAAGGCCTGGAGCCACGCAAACCGCGGCGTAAACGCAAGCCAGTGCGGCGCAAACCGGCGGCTGACCAGGCATGATCCGGGTGTATCTTGGCCTTGGCGCCAACCTCGATGCGCCACTGCAACAGCTGCAGCAAGCGGTGAATGCTTTGATGCAGTTACCGCATAGCCAGCTTGCCGCCGTCAGTAGCTACTACGGCTCCAAACCGATGGGGCCGCAGGACCAGCCGGATTATGTTAATGCGGTTGCGGCGCTGGATACTCAGCTGGCACCGGAAGATCTGCTGGATGCATTGCAGCGCATTGAGCTGGAGCAGGGCCGGCAACGTAAAGATGAACGTTGGGGCCCGCGCACTTTGGATTTAGATATCCTGCTCTACGGAGAAACCGTGCTGGCTACACCGCGGTTAACAGTGCCGCATTACGGTCTGCATCAACGTGAATTTGTGGTCTACCCTTTGCTGGAACTGGCACCGGACCTGCAGGTCCCAGGCCTCGGCAGCCTGACAGCCATCGCTGTCAATGTACCGCGTAACGGTCTGACAATTCTGGCTGAGCCGCAAGTCTGAGATCCGGCGCTTTTGCGCCATCTGATGCTTGCAGCTCTGGGCTTAATATGCCATCTTGCGCGCGGATTTTTTAATGGTCGGATGAGAGCATCATGGCAAAAATTACCACTGCAACTTTGCTGAAAATGAAACAGCAAGGTGAAAAAATCACCATGCTGACGGCGTACGACGCCAGCTTTGCCAAATTGTTCGCCGACAGTGGTGTCGAGACTTTATTAGTCGGCGACTCGCTCGGGATGGTGTTACAAGGCCAGCCCGACACGCTGCCTGTCACCGTTGAACAAATCGCCTATCACACCCGCTGCGTTCGTGCCGGCGCGCCACAGGCCTTTATTATCGCCGACATGCCATTTATGAGCTACGCGACCATGGAGCAGGCTTTTGCCAACGTTACACCAATGATGCAGGCAGGCGCCAATATGGTGAAAATGGAAGGCGGTGAATTTCTGTTACCAACGATCAAAGCCCTGACCGAGCGCGGTGTGCCGGTTTGTGGCCATATCGGCCTGACGCCGCAATCTGTCCATGTCTTCGGCGGTTTTAAAGTGCAGGGCCGCGACGATGCCGCCGCAGAACATATCCTGCAACAAGCGATTGCGCTGGAACAGGCGGGTTGTCAGCTGTTGGTGGTCGAATGCATTCCGACCTTATTAGCCGAACGCATCAGCAAAGCGCTGCGAATTCCGGTGATTGGCATCGGCGCCGGTGTGGTCACCGACGGTCAGGTGCTGGTCATGCACGATTTGCTGGGTATCAGCAGCGGTTATATTCCGAAGTTTTCCAAAAATTTTCTGCAGGAAACCGGTGATATCAAAAAAGCCATCAGCAAATTTGTCGCCGATGTAAAAAGTGCGGCCTTTCCCGGCCCTGAGCATAGTTTCTGATCCTGGAGCCTTCTGATGCTGGTGATCTCTGATATTAAAGTATTACGTGCGACGGTCCGGGCCTGGCGTCAGGCCGGCCAGACGGTAGCTTTTGTGCCGACCATGGGTAATCTCCATTCCGGTCATTTTAAGCTGGTCGACGAAGCGCGCCAGCGCGCCGACCGCGTCATTGTGTCGATTTTTGTCAATCCAATGCAATTTGGTGCCAATGAAGATTTAGCCAGTTATCCGCGCACTTTGACGGACGACTGCGCTGGCCTCACCGAACATCAGGCCGATGCAGTATTTACACCAACGCCGGAGCTGATGTATCCACGTGGCCTCGATGTACAAACTGCGGTTGAAGTACCAAAAGTAGGTGACCAGCATTGTGGTGCCAGCCGTCCAGGCCATTTTCGTGGTGTCGCCACCATCGTCAGTAAACTGTTTAATCTGGTACAACCCGACTTAGCGCTGTTTGGCAAAAAAGACTATCAGCAACTGGCGGTGATCCGACAGCTCACTGCCGACTTGTCGTTCCCGATTGAGATCATCGGCATTGACACCGAACGGGCCGCCGATGGTCTGGCACTGAGTTCACGCAACGGCTATTTATCCGCTGAAGCCCGTGCCAAAGCGCCGCTGATTTATCAGCAATTGCAATGGCTACGCCAGCAAATCAGCCAAGGTTTCGCTGATTTCCGCGCACTGGAGCAACAAGCTGGCGACACGCTGAGCCAGGCCGGTTTCCGGCCAGATTACATTCATATCTGTGATCGTCAGACGCTGGAACTGGCCGACAGCAACAGCAAACCTTTAGTGATTTTACTGGCGGCTTATCTGGGCACCACCCGCCTGATTGATAATCTGGAAGTCTGATGCCGTCGGCACTGGAGCTTGCTGCTAACCTGCTGGTCGCAGGCTCCATCTGGCTGGCTGCCCGCAACTCGAGCCTGACCTGGTGGGCGACCATCGCCGGCTGTGCTTTGTTTGGTGTATTGTGTTATCAGCATCAGCTTTATGCTGATGTTGTGCTGCAATTGTTTTTCATCGCAGCTGCTGTCTGGGGCCTGTTTAGTTGGCAGGCCAAACAGGCCTTGCCAATTCGCCAACTTCCCCTGAAGTATCTGTTACCTTATCTGGCAGCGGCATTGCTGGTCGCTGCGGGTTATGGCGCTTTATTACATGCCTGGACCGACGCTTATGCGCCGTTTTGGGATAGCCTGGTGCTGACGCTGAGCGTGTTGGCTCAACTGTTGTTGATCCGGCGTTATTTACAGAATTGGTGGTGCTGGTTACTGGTCAACAGCATTGCGATCCCGCTGTATTATCACCGCGGCCTGGAACTGACCGCGGCGTTTTATCTGCTGTATTGGCTGAATGCTGCTTCTGGCCTGTGGCAATGGCGTCAGTGGCTGTCAGCAGATCCACCATCAGGCACAGGATCTGCCGACTCATCTGCTGATAAATCCGCTGGCTGAGGCGCGACCCGCTTCACGCGCCCCGCCTTCACCAGCGCATCACGCAGCAAAAACTCAATCTGACCGTTGACGCTGCGAAACTCATCGTCCGCCCAGTGTTGCAACGCCAGCAACATCTGCTCGTCAATGCGCAGGGCAAATGCTTTTTTAGCCACGGCTCACCTTAATTAAGAATAAATAGTTCCGGTATTAATCACCGGCGACACATTATGGTCGCCACAGAGCACCACCAGCAGATTGCTGACCATCGCCGCTTTGCGTTCTTCATCAAGCTGCACCACGTCTTTTTCTGACAAACGCTGCAGCGCCATTTCGACCATGCCGACCGCGCCTTCAACAATCTGCTGACGCGCCATCACCACAGCTCTTGCCTGCTGACGTTGTAACATGGCACTGGCGATCTCCTGCGCATAGGCCAGATGGCTGATCCGTGCTTCGATCACTTCCACTCCGGCTTTATGCAGGCGGTTCTGGATTTCGGTACGCAGCAAATCAGTGATATCAGAACCGCTGCTGCGCAGGCTGATATCGTGGTCTTTTTCCGCTTCATACGGATAACTTGACGCCAGATAACGGATGGCCGCTTCGCTTTGGATGCTGACAAAGTTCTCGTAGTCTTCCACTTCAAACACTGCTTCGGCGCTGTCGACCACTTTCCACACGACGACCGCAGCGATATCCACCGGGTTGCCGGCATGGTCGTTGACTTTTAATTTGCTGCTTTCGAAGTTGCGCACCCGCAAACTGACTTTTTGTTTGCTGTAAAACGGATTGGCCCAGCGCAGGCCATTCTCAAAGTCAGTGCCGACATAACGACCAAACAACTGCAGCACCGCCGACTGATTTGGCTGCACCATATAAAAGCCAAACCAACAGATAAACACCACAATCCCACCCAGTAGTGCCAGTACTTTTAACAGCGGCGGCATGGTCAGCACTATTGCCACAGACGCGATCTGCAGTACAAGTAACACAAACAATGTCGAAAAGCCGGATTTGGCCTGCGCCCGAGTTTCTTTCAGCATAACTCACCTCAATGTGATATCAATTTAATATCACAATAGATCGCATTGGATCACAGTGCAAGCAATTTGTCGGATTTTTCGGCGCTTTAAAAAACAAAAAACCGCCCGGAGGCGGTTTTGTTTACTCAGCTGGATCTCAGGATCCTCGATAGATCACACCAAAGTCACTTTGGCGAACTTACGTTTACCAACCTGAAAAATAGTGCTGGAGCCTTTTTCAAACAACAGTTTACTGTCTTCTACTTTGACGTCGCCGTTTAGCTTGACCGCGCCTTGTTTGATCATCCGCAGCGCTTCTGAGGTGCTTTCCACCAGTCCGGCTTCTTTTAACAGCTGGGCGATTGGCAGATTGTCGCCTTCAAGCGCCAGTGTCAGTTCCGGGATCTCATCCGGTAAGGCGTTTTTCGAAAAACGCTGGATAAAGTCCTGGTGCGCGGCTTCGGCGTCGGCATCAGAGTGGAAACGGGCAATGATTTCTTTCGCCAGTTCGATTTTAATGTCGCGAGGATTACGGCCTTCTGCAGCTTGTTGTTTCAGCGCGGCGATGTCTTCAATAGCGCGGAAACTCAGCAGGTCGTAATAACGCCACATCAGGTCGTCTGAGATCGACATCACTTTGCCGAACATCTCGGTTGGACTGTCGGTAATGCCGATGTAGTTGCCGAGTGATTTCGACATCTTCTGCACGCCATCCAGGCCTTCCAGCAACGGCACCATTAATACGGTTTGCGGACGCTGACCTTCGTCTTTTTGCAGCTCACGGCCCATCAGCAAGTTAAAGCGCTGATCAGTGCCGCCCATTTCGATGTCGGCTTCTAAGGCGACAGAGTCCCAACCTTGCACCAGCGGGTATAAAAATTCATGGATAGCAATCGACTGATTGTTGGCGTAACGCTTTTTGAAGTCATCCCGTTCCAGCATGCGGGCGACGGTCTGGCGGGCAGCCAGTTTGATCATGCCGGCAGCGCCGAGTTTTTCCATCCATTCGGAGTTAAAAGCAATGCGCGTCCTGGCCGGATCCAGGATCTTAAACACCTGATCCTGATAAGTCTTGGCATTGGCCAGCACGTCTTCACGCGTTAATGGTTTGCGGGTGACGTTCTTGCCGGTCGGGTCGCCAATCATGCCGGTGAAGTCACCGATCAGGAAAATGACTTCGTGTCCGAGTTGCTGGAAAGTGCGTAATTTATTGATCAAGACCGTGTGGCCTAAGTGCAAATCTGGAGCTGTTGGATCAAAACCGGCTTTTACTTTCAGCGGTTTGCCTTCCTTCAGTTTTTCGATTAATTCGTCTTCCAGCAGGATCTCTTCTAAGCCCCGCTTGATCTCGGCCAGGGCCTGTTGCCACTGCGTCATGCGCCAGTTCTCCGGATATTTTTTCAGCTAAAAATCTAAGTCCGCATTCTACTGCAACATTACTCCCGATTAAACGCACAAAAGTCTTGGATCTTGCAAAAAATCGTTATATGCTCATTTTTTACGTGGAAAGAACCATAATAATAAGAGATGCGCCTTCAATGATTTCATCTTTGCCTACTCCGCACCGTGTTCTGATAGCCACATTGGCCACTATTTTGTCTGTGACGCTGCTTCTGCCTTCAGAAAAAGCTGAAGCGTCCAAAGACAGTGAAAAATCCAGTTTAGAAGTCGGCAAGCGTTATAGCCTTGCTGTCCCTATTGTTACCGATTCCCTGCCGCAAACTGCCGAAAGCACCATCCCAACCGAAGACAACTCTTTAGAGTGGATCTCAGTTGAAGTGAAAAAAGGCGACATTTTAGGTTCAGTGTTTAAACGCGCCAAAATTGACGCCCAAACTATGCAGGCAGTGTTAGACGCCGGCAAAGACGCGAAAAACCTGACGCGTTTGTTTCCGGGGGCTCAGCTAGAGTTTGGTCTGAGCACTGATGGCAAACTGCAGGAATTACGTTACAACCTGAGCAATTTAAAAACGTTGCGGATCACCCGCAATGACAAAGACCAATTTGTTGCCAAACAACTACAAAAAGAAATCGAAACCCGTACTGAAGTCGTTGCCGGCATCATCAGCGGCAGCTTCTGGGCTTCAGCGATGAATGCCGGTTTATCTGAAGCGCAAATTATCGACCTCGCCAACGTGTTCGGTTATGACATCGACTTTGCGTTGGACATTCGCTCCGGCGACTCTTTCAGCGTGATGTTTGAACGTCAGTATGCCGAAGGCCAGTTTATCGGTAATGGTGCTATCGTTGCAGCGCAGTTCCAGAACCAGGGCCAGCTGTATCAGGCAGTGCGTCACACAGATGGTAACTTCTACAAGCCGGATGGCGGCTCGATGCGACAGGCCTTCCTGCGCGCACCGGTTAACTTCCGCTATGTCAGTTCCAACTTTAATCCACGTCGTTTACATCCAGTCCTCGGTAAAATCAAAGCACACAATGGCGTCGACTATGTAGCCCCAATGGGTACACCGATTATGGCGGCTGGCGATGGCAAAGTGATTGAATCTGCAATGAAAGGCGCCAACGGTAACTACGTGGTGATCCAGCATTCAAACGGTATTGTGACCAAATATCTGCATTTGTCGAAACGCGACGTGAAACGTGGTGACAAAGTGAAACAAGGTGACATTGTTGGTCGCTTAGGAGCAACCGGTCGTGTCACTGGCGCGCACTTACACTATGAATTTGTCGTTGGTGGTGTGCACCGTAATCCACGTACAGTGAAGCTGCCACAAGCAGAACCACTGCAAGGCGTGGCCCGTGTTGAGTTTACCAAAAACGCCAAACAGCAAATCGCCCAGCTCAAAGCTCATGAGCGCGTGGTATTGGCTGCCAACCAATAATTGGTTGTGACTACCAACAACTCTGCTGAAGCTCTTTACATCGGCATCATGTCAGGCACCAGCCTGGATGGTGTTGATGTAGTGCTGGTAGATTTCTCCGCAGCTTATCCCAAGCTTGTTCACAGCTTATGCCTGCCCTACCCCGCTGAATTAAAAGTAGAATTAGCACTTTTAGCCCAGCCTGGCGCCAATGAAATTGAACGACTGGGTCTGGCCGAAGCTGATTTAGCCGACTGTTACGCCGCTGCAGTGCAGCAACTGTTGCAACAAGCGCAGGTGGATCCGGCAAGGATCCAAGCGATCGGCTGCCACGGCCAGACGATCCGGCACAGACCGAATGGCCGCCAGCCTTTTAGTTACCAGATTGGCGACCAGCACCGGCTCGCCATGCTGACGCAAATCCCGGTGATCGCCGATTTTCGCCGCAAAGACATCGCCTATGGCGGCCAAGGTGCGCCTTTGGTGCCGGCTTTTCATCAGGCGATTTTCGCAGCCAAAGACCAAGGCCGCTGTATTCTGAATATTGGCGGCATCGCCAATATCACGCTGTTATTACCGCATCAGCAGGTACAAGGCTTTGATACTGGTCCCGGCAATTGTTTGCTGGATAACTGGATTGAGCTGCAACAAGGTAAAGCCTTTGATGCCAATGGTGTTTATGCCGCAAGCGGAAAGCTTGACGCCGCATTGCTGGCTTTGTTACTGAGCGACCCGTATTTCCGTCAGACCGGCCCGAAAAGTACCGGCCGTGAATATTTTCAGCTCAATTGGCTGCAACAACAGCTACAGCAGCTGCAAGCCGCGACGGGCAAGCAACCGGTTGCTGCCGACGTGCAGCGCACCTTAAGCCGTTTTACGGCCGGCACTATTGCTTTAGCTGTCAGCCGTTTTGTCGTGTCCGAGATTTATGTCTGTGGCGGCGGCGCGCATAACGCCGTGCTTTTACAGGATTTAGCGGAGCTGTTGCCGCAGTGTCAGATCAAAACCACTGAAGCTCTAGGCGTGCACCCGGATTGGGTCGAGGCGATGGCGTTTGCCTGGCTGGCTTATGCTTTTGATCAACAGATCCCCGGCAACGTTCCCGCTGTGACCGGAGCTAGTCAGGAACTGGTACTGGGCGTGCGCTACACGCCCTGATCCCTGTGGTTACCGGGTTCTTACGTACTTGGCTGTGACTTATAATGCCTGGTCGCTTACTGTGCGGTAAGAGCGCTGACTGCAGCCGCAAACTGCGTGATCGCCTGCTGCCACCCCTGCCCCAGTGTGTCCACTAAAGCCGGATAACCCTCCTCCGGTTGCGGCAATTGCAGCTGAAAGCTCTGGCTTTGCACCTTATCGCCCTGTAATAAATGGAAACGCCCGCTGACCAGCGCAATCCCCTGCTGCTGACCATGGAACTGCTCCACCTGCACTAATAGCCGCACCGCATCCTTACCTGGCTGTTGACTGGTTACGCGATATGCTGGCAGGGCCTGCTGTAAACCGTTCACCAATGCCCGTTGCAGCTGTTGGTCCAACGCTTCAGCCCACTGATGCTGCGTCGTTTTATGCAATTCAACAGCGGAAGTCTGCAAAATCAGTGCATTGGTATTGAGAAATGACGCCACCATCACAGGCTCAACATACAGCACCGGCGCGCTGGCAGCAGGTGGCGCTGTCACCACAGCCGTTTGCGGTAACTGATAATAGCGCAGCTCCACCAACGAGCTGCAGGCGGCCAATAAGGTCAGTGCCGTAATAGCGCTTAGAAAAAATCCTGCTTTCATTGCTGTTTTCCTTGCTCGGGTTCTGGATCTGCTGCCGGATCAGCGCTGATGATCAGGGCATTACTTTGTTGATTCAGCGTCTGGACTACTGGCTGCAGGTCTCGCAGCACTTTGTCCATCGCCTGTAAATTGCTGTTGATGCGTTCATACACCGGCGACCCCGGGCTTAAACCAGCCAGCGTTTTGCGCAGATCGGCCAGGCTCTTGTTTACTTCAGCCGGCAATTGCTGCGTGGCATCGGCTTTGACCAAGGCATCCAGGCTTTGCACCAGCTGCTGGCTTTGCTGCATCAGATCTTTGGTGGCATTTAAAGTTGCAGAGCTGTCTGCCAGTACTTGTTCCACCGGCAGATTGTTAATTTTATCCAGCGCCTGCAGCACTTTTTGTTCGATATGACCCAGACCACTACGGCTGGTCGGCAAAATTTTATAACCGGCAAATTCGGGTAATGGTTCCGGCAACAGCGGTGTAGCTACCACTGTTGGTGTTGTCGACGCCTGTGCCGTTTGAGCTTCTGCAGCATCTGCCACAGAGGTCGCTGGTGCTGGAATATCCGCACCAGTTGCCGGCGTAGCCGCTGCTTTGCTTTCAGCGCCTGCCTGCTGATTTAAATCGATATACAAACCGCCGGTCAGCAGATTGCCGGTTTTCAGCACAGCCCGCAGGCCCAGACTGACTGCCTGATCCAGTTCGGCCTGCAGTTGCGGCAACGTCAGATTGTCATAAAGCCGGCCGGTTTCAATCCGGATCAGCACCGGGATGCCTTTGTTAAAGGCCACTTGCAGCGGGTTCTTCATGTTAAAGAAATAAGGTACTGAAGCGACAGTACCAACACGCACGCCACGGTATTCCACCGGCGCACCGGCAGTCAGGCCGCGGATAGACTCGTCGAAAAACAGCAGGTATTCGAGATATTCGTTGTACAGGCCGTCCTGAATGCTTTTGCGGTTTTCAAACAGCTGGAAGTCGGTGTTGTTGGCGGCTTTGTTGCCGGCCGGCCAGCCGTCGAGCACGTCAAAAGTCACGCCGCCACCAAGCAATGTCGCCATCGACGCCATCTCAATCCGCACCCCTTCCGCCGACATATCCAGCGCCATGCCGGATGATTTCCAGAAGCGGACGTTTTCGGTAACTAAGGCATCGTAAGGCGCGCGGATAAACAGCTGATAGCGCATATTGCGTTTTTGCATATCGAATTCGCTGCGCTCGACAGTGCCGACGTCATAACCGCGATATAAAATCGGGTCGCCCACCGCGAGCGCTGCGGCATCGCTGCTGCTTAAGAAAATACGCACACCGGGTGCATCCGGCGGCGCTATTGGTGGCGTTTCCAACAGTTCAAAGAAGTATTTTCCGCTGTCGCTTTTGCCCGGCTGCAATTCGATATAAGCACCGGATAACAGCGTATTGAGACCACTGACACCGCCGCGGCCAATAGTGGGTTTGACCACCCAGAGCTGGGATTCATCATTCAGCAGATTGGCAGTGCCCGGATTCATCCGCGCCCGGATCACCACTTGTTTTAAATCCTGCGACAACTCAACCGACACCACTTTACCGACGTCGACGCTGCGGCTTTTAATCTGGGTTTTGCCGGAAATGATGCCCTCAGCGTTGCTAGCGAGCAGCGTCACTGTCGGTCCCTGATTCTGAAAGGTGTGGTACAGCATCCAGCTGCCGATCAACACAGCAGCGACCGGCACTATCCAGATCGGCGACCATTGGCTGATTTTACGTACTGTGGCCTGTACCGGACTGTTTGTCACTTTGTAGCTCCATTTCTGCAGGACTTGGGTCCCATAATAACCGCGGGTCAAAACTCATCGCCGCCAGCATCGTCACAATCACGACCGCCGCGAACACAAATGTGGCCGCGCCCGGATAAACACCGACCAGACTGTCGAAGCGCACCAGCGCAGCCAGAATGGCCACTACCAGCACATCCACCATCGACCAGCGGCCAATCCAGTCCACCACCGGATAGACCCAGGTGCCGTGTTTACTGCGCTCAGACAGCGGCAGTGTCGTCAGATAACATAACCAGAACATCACGACGATTTTGACAATCGGCACCACCACACTCGCCAGCAGCACCACTATTGCCACCGGATAAGCACCATCTGCCCACATCAGTAAAATACCGCTGATGATGGTCGATTCGATGCTGTCGCCAAGCGACACCGTCTCCATCATGGTCAGTAAATTCGCCGGAATATATAAAATGGTCGCAGTGACTAACAGCGCGATAGTCTTTTGTACGCTGGCCGGAATTCGCGCCCGCACTTTGCTGCCACAGCGGCTGCAGCGTGATTCCGACAACGGCACTAAGGCGGTACAACACTGACAGACTTTCAGCTGCTGACTGAGACCTGTGCGGCCAGCCACAGCGCCAGATACCGGCTGCGGCGCCGGCGCGATGCGCGACCAGAGTTCATGCCGGTCGACGACCTGAAAAGTACGCAGATGCAGCAGGCAAAAGCCACAAAAGGCCCAAAAACTCATGCCGAGCGTCAGCTCAAAATGGGTCAGCAGTTTGACAAAACTGACCAGCAACCCCATCAAAAAAATATCGACCATGCTCCAGGGCTTTAACGCATACAGCAAACGCGCCACCTGGACTAAGGCAGGTAATTGATAAAACATGCCCAATTTCAAATAGATAATGGCAGTCATACAAAATGCCGGGATGGCCTGAATAAAGAGCCAGACTAACACCGCCAGCCAGGGATAATCCTCGTCTAACAGCACCGCAGAAGTATCAAGGAAGGTCATATCCCGATGACTACCGGCCGCATCCATACCGATAAACGGAAACAGATTGGTCAGCACCAGCATAAAAAGCGCGGATAAGGCGTATAAAATCGGTCTTAACGCCGATTCACGCTGCCGGGCATCAAGTTCATGACCACAGCGGCTGCAATGGGCTTCTTCGCCATCGGCTAATGCCGGCAGGTGTTGCAGTAAATCGCAATAACGACACAGCACCAGCTCCGCGGGCGCCGCTTGCGGCGACGCCGGAACTGGTGCCATTGATGAGTCTGACACCAGGCTGGCTGACACTGACTTCAGATCGCCTCTTCGTCTTCTTCGCCGGTGCGGATGCGGATCACGCGTTCTACGTCGAAGACAAAAATCTTACCATCACCAATGCGACCGGTTTGCGCGGTTTTCATGATGGCTTCGACACAACGGTCAACCTGATCGTCGGCGACGACGATGTCTAATTTCACTTTCGGCAGGAAATCCACCATGTACTCAGCACCACGGTACAGTTCAGTGTGACCTTTCTGGCGGCCAAAGCCTTTGACTTCAGTCACTGTCATGCCGGTGACATTAATATCCGCCAACGCTTCGCGCACGTCATCGAGTTTAAAAGGTTTGATAATGGCTTCAATTTTTTTCATAACCCGCTTTACCTTTGTTTGCGCAGTGCTGAGGTGATCGGCACCCGGCGATCTTTGCCAAAATTACGTGGCGTAATTTTGGGGCCAACTGCCGATTGCCGGCGTTTATATTCATTAAAATCAATCAGATTGAGTACACGACGGACAGTGGCTTCAGCATAGCCCATCGCCACAATGTCGGACAGCGATTTGTCCTGTTCAACATAAGCTTCAATCATCGCATCCAAATCATCATAAGGCGGTAAGTTGTCTTGGTCGGTTTGCCCCGGCGCCAGCTCCGCTGAAGGCGGCCGGTCGATCACCCGCTGCGGGATCACCGGCGAGATAGTATTGCGATAGGCCGCCAACCGGTATACCAGGGTTTTCGGGATGTCTTTGATCACGGCAAAACCGCCACACATGTCGCCATAAAGCGTACAGTAACCGACAGCCACTTCGCTTTTATTGCCAGTGGTCAGCAAAATACGGCCGGTTTTGTTCGACAACG
>CAMLNG010000026.1 GCA_946481195.1 uncultured Chromatiaceae bacterium | reverse complement strand
TATATTTCAAACAGATAGACCAGGTTCCGGCGACAGAAATTTTGTTGCACCGCATCGTTTGGTCTTTTGCCTTGTTAGCGCTGGTGCTGACTGTTCTCAGACAATGGCCCAAAGTCATTGCGGTGTTGCAAAAACCGAAAATGGTCGTGGCGATGCTTGGCACAGCCTTGTTGCTGGCCGGTAACTGGGGCTTGTTTATCTGGGCAGTGAATAACCACCACATGCTGGATGCGAGTCTGGGTTATTACATCAATCCGCTGCTGAATATCTTACTGGGGATGTTATTCCTTGGCGAACGCCTGCGGCCGGCGCAGTGGGCCGCAGTAGGTCTGGCTTTTGCCGGTGTTTTGCTGCAACTGATCCACTTCGGGTCATTGCCCTGGATTGCGCTGGTGCTGGCCGGCAGTTTTGCCTTGTATGGCCTGTTTCGCAAAAAGCTGGCGACTGATGCAATTGGTGGCCTGTTTATTGAGTCGTTATTGCTGATGCCACTGGCGCTGCTGTACTGGAGCCAGTTCGCGGACAGCCCATATGCAGATCTGACACAAAACCCGCTGAGCCTGAACCTGTGGCTGGTCGCCGCCGGTGTGGTGACCACAGTGCCGCTGCTGTGTTTTATCGCCGCGGCAAAACGCCTGCAGTTATCAACGATGGGCTTTTTCCAGTACATAGGCCCCAGTTTTATGTTTATTTTTGGTGTGTTTTTGTACAACGAGCCGCTTGATCAAAGTAAATTGCTGACTTTCGGTTTTATCTGGACGGCCTTGTGTTTGTATTCATTTGACGCCTGGCGGCATTTGCGCCGCCAGCAATAACGCCTTGGTGTCCGGTTAAAACCGGTCGATGCGATAAGGGCTGAGATCAAGCCCCGGAGCTTGCCCCAGCAGCAGGGTGCTGGTGAGCTCTGCAGTCAGTGCCGCCCAGGTCAACCCCAGGTGTTGATGGCCAAAGTTGAAATAAACCCCCGGATGGCGCGGCGCTTGCCCTAACACCGGCAGCGAATCCGGCAATGACGGCCGGTTGCCGGCCCAGGGCTCCAACTCCGGATTGGCGATCGTTGGTTCTGCCAGTAACTGATTGGCGTGTTGTAATAACACCTTGGCGCGGCGATAGTCCGGTGCGCTGTTAAGCCCGGCAAATTCCACAGTGCCGGCCAGCCGCAAGCCTTGTTGCATCGGCGTCATAATAAATTTGCGCTCCAGCGAACTGACCGGGCTTTGTAATGGCCGGCTTTGCGTCATCAGATGGTAGCCGCGTTCTGCTTCCAGTGGCACCTGATAACCCAGCTCCGCGCATAGCTGATGCGATGCGGCGCCGGCACAGATCACCAGCTTGCCGGCCTGCAATGTCAGTTCACCAGGCCCGGACTGGGGGATTTTCGGGTCGGGCTTGAGGTCCAGCTGATAGCCGTTATTACATGCCCGGATCTGCTGCACCTGCTGCTGGCGGAACAGACCACCCACAGCGATAAATTGCTGATAAAGCCGCAAACAAAGCGCATAAGGGTCTACCGTATGAGCCACTTCCGGAAATTCTATCGCCCCTTTGACTTGCGTGCCGAGCCCCGGTTCACGCGAGCGCAGCGCTGATTGCTCCAGCCAGTTAACGGCAATACCGGCGTCGCGGTATTGGCGGAAAGTTTGTGCCAGATTGATTAAGTCCGGTTGCTCTGACACCAGCAAAGCACCGCGAAACTGCACTAAGTCTGTCGCTTCTGCTTGTGGCAACAGCCGTTGCCAGGCCGGTAATGCTTGCTGATTTAATGCAGTCAGCGCCTGCTGCAGCGCTTGCTGCCGGGCAGGCCGCACATTGGCAACAAACCGCAGCAGCCAGGGCAGGGCTTTAAAAAAGTAACCAATACGTAGCCGCAGCGGACCGGTCGGATCCAACAGCATCGCGGGCAATTGTCGCAGTACCGCGATGGACGCCAGCGGAAACACCTGTTCTGTCGCAAAATGACCGGCGTTACCGCGTGAGCAACCGCTGCCGGGGCCCTGCGCATCCAATAGCACGACGGGCAGACCGGCGCGCTGCAGCTGCAGCGCTGTCGTCAGGCCAACAATACCGGCGCCAATCACGGCGACACAGGGCTTTGACTCTGTATTCATTTGTCGATTTCACTTGCTTTTGTAAGATTGTATACAATATCCTAAATATCGAATGGTTCGTCAAACTGTATTTCAGGAGTGCTGTGATGTCTGCTGCTTTATCTACCCCGGTCATGACCAATTGCCCGCAATGGTCTGGTGTGTTTCCGGCAATTTCTACTCAGTTCCATGCCGATGGAACAATTAACTTTGCTGCCAATCAGCGCATGCTGGAGCAGCTGATTGCAGATGGCATCGACGGCATTATTGCGCTCGGTACCATCGGCGAAAATGCATCATTAAGTGCGGCGGAAAAACAGGAATTTTTGCGTCACACTGTGCAAACCGTCGCGGGTCGTATTCCGGTGATCGCCGGTTGTACTGAGCATAGCGCAACAGATGCGGTAAGTTATGTGCAGGCGGCCGAACAGATCGGCGTGTCTGGCATTATGCTGCTGCCGGCCGTGGTGTACCGTGGTACCGACCGTGAAGTGCTGGTGCATTATCAGACGGTGGCCCGCGCCACAGCGCTGCCGATCATGATTTACAACAACCCGGTCAGCTATGGCGTCGATATCAATCTGGAAATGACCGCGGTACTGGCACAAGAGCCGAACATCGTGGCGATTAAAGAATCGACCACTGATACCCGCCGTATCACCGAACTGCAAAGCCGCTTTGGCGAGCGGTTTATCATTTTCTGTGGCGTCGACGATATTGCGCTGGAATCGGTGCTGCTGGGGGCCACGGGTTGGATCTCAGGTCTCACCAACGTATTCCCGCGTGAATCCGTGACTTTGTTTGCGCTGGCCCGCGCCGGTTATTTAAAAGAAGCCCGGGAGATTTATCGCTGGTTTATGCCATTGCTGCGGCTCGATACTATTCCGACTCTGGTGCAGTGCATCAAGTTTGCCGAACAGCTGGTCGGGCGCGGTAGCGAGCAGGTGCGTCTGCCACGGCTGACACTGATTGGCGATGAACGCGCTTATGTGGAAAAAGTGCTGGCCGAGGCACTCGCGAACCGGCCGGATCTGAGCCACTATCAGCGTTTGTTGAATCAATAACAGTTCGGCCCACGCGGTTTTTTGGAGCAGCAGTATGCTAAAAGGTACCTTTTTTTGTATCGACGCCCACACCTGCGGTAACCCGGTGCGGCTGGTGACCAGCGGTCATCCGCAATTAAACGGTCAGACCATGAGCGAAAAACGGCTGGATTTTCTTGCCCGTTTTGACTGGATCCGGCAAGCGCTGATGTTTGAACCGCGTGGCCATGCCATGATGTCCGGCGCTTTTTTGTACCCGCCGTGCAGCACAGATGCAGACGCCTCTGTGCTCTTTATCGAAACCAGCGGCTGTTTGCCAATGTGCGGACACGGCACTATCGGTACTGTCACTGCGGCGCTGGAAGCGGGCCTGATCCAGCCTAAAGTGCCAGGCCAGCTGCTATTGGATGTGCCGGCCGGTCAGGTCCGTATCAGTTATCAGCGCGACGGCGACAAAGTTACGTCGGTGAAAATCCGTAATGTGGCGTCTTTCCTTGCGATCAAAGGCGGCGAAATCGACGTGCCGGGCCTTGGCCTTGTCAAATTTGACGTGGCATATGGTGGCAACTTCTATTTGATAGTCGAACCACAGGCCAATTTCCCGGGCCTTGAGCACTGGTCTGCAGCAGATGTATTACGCTGGAGCCCTTTAGTGCGCAGTATCGCCAATCAGCATTATTCCTGTGTGCATCCGCTCGACGCCAGCATTGCTGGCATCAGCCACGTGCAATGGACCGGCAAGCCGAAAACGCCGGGTTCTGATGCTGCCAACGCGGTGTTCTACGGCGATGGCGCGATCGACCGTTCGCCCTGCGGCACCGGCACCAGCGCCCGGATGGCGCAGCTGTATGCGCGCGGTGATTTGAAGGTCGGTGACCGTTTCGTGCATGAAAGTATCATCGGCAGTCAGTTCACCGGTGTGGTGGAAGCGGCGACCGAAGTGGCTGGTATTGCCGCGATGTTCCCGTCTATTGCCGGCTGGGCCCATGTGTATGGCGCCAACCAAATCCGTGTCGATGATGCCGACCCTTATGCTTTTGGTTTTGAGGTGCGTTAATGCCAGGCAATCCATTGTTCCAGCTAAAAGATACCAACACAGCATTTGCCGGCCGTCACCTGATTCACGGCGTCTGGCAAGGCGAGGCAATTGCTGAATTTCACAGTTATCAGCCTGCGGAAAACCGCGTGTTGCCCTGGACTTTCCCCGAAGCGGGCGCGACTGAGCTGCAGGCGCTGATGCAAAGCGCACAAGTGGCCTTTAGCCAATATCGGCAGTACAGCCGGGCGGGGCGCGCGGCGTTCTTACGCCAGATTGCGCTTGAAATTGAAGCGCTGGGTAACGTGCTGATTGAGACTGTGATGGCGGAAACTGCATTGCCGCAGGCGCGGGTTGAAGGCGAGCGGGGCCGCACCTGCAACCAGCTGCGGCTGTTTGCCACCCTTTTGGACGAGCCAGCGCCAGTGACTTATCTGCCGGCGCAGCCACAACGTTTGCCGTTACCAGCACCTGAACTTAGGCTCGATACCGTGCCGCTTGGGCCAGTGCTGGTGTTTGCCGCCAGTAATTTCCCGCTGGCGTTTTCGGTGGCTGGTGGTGATACCGCCAGTGCCTTAGCGGCCGGATGCCCGGTCATTGTCAAAGCGCACAACGCCCATCCGGCGACTTCGGCGCTGGTGGCGCAGGCGATTGAAAAAGCCCGTGAGATCTGTGATTTACCCGCTGGTGTCTTTCAGCTGGTGTATGCGCAGCGCCATGACTTTTCGGCGCAGCTGTTACAGCATCCGGTGGTGAAAGCCGTTGCTTTTACCGGCTCGGAGCCGCTCGGCCTGCATTTTCAGAAACTGATCCAGCAGCGAGCGGTGCCAGTGCCATTTTATGGTGAACTGGGTTCACAGAACCCGCTGTTGTTGTTACCCGAACAGCTGGCGCTGCATGGCGCAGCTTTTGCCACTGCGCTGGCGCAGTCGGTGTTACAGGGCAATGGCCAGTTCTGCACCCGGCCTGGTCTGGTGTTTGTCCCTGATAAGCCCGAAACCGCAGCGGTGTTGGATGCACTTGCCGGCAGTTTCACTGCGACTTCACTGGTGACTTTACTGACGCCAAAAATCGCTGAGGGCTACCGCCAGAGCTGTGCGGTGCTCAACGGCCTTTCTGGCGTGACGCAACTGGCTGAAGGTCAGTCGCCACAAGTGGAAAAGGGCTGTCAGGTGTTGCCGCGGCTCTTTGTCACAGACGCGGCGCGTTGGCACGAATTACCACAGTTGCAGCATGAAGTGTTTGGCCCTGCCACAGTGTTAATCCGTTACCGCACGCTGGCAGAAATAGCAGCGATCTTACCGACGCTCAAAGGTCAGCTGACTTGTACTGTCTATGGCACAGATCAGGATGTACAGGCGCTGCAGCCGTTATTGCCGGCGCTGGCAGACTGCTGTGGCCGACTGATTCGTAATCAGATGCCGACTGGCGTTGAAGTCTGTAGTGCCATGCATCACGGCGGGCCCTTTCCGGCCAGCACAGACTTGCGTTTCACGGCGGTTGGCAGCGCGGCTTATCAGCGATTTGTCCGGCCAATCTGCTGGCAGAACTTTGGCGGCTGAATCGCTTGATGAAAAGGTCAGCTGGTGCTTGCAAAGCCAGGCTCAGGACATAAAAAAAGCCCCGCATTAGCGGGGCTTTTCTTTAGCTGAGTGCTAATTAGTTCTTAGCAGCGGCAGCTTTCTTTTCTTTCTCTTTGGCGATAACAGCGTCAGCCACGTTAGACGGGCACGGCGCGTAGTGATCGAATTCCATAGAGAACTGGCCACGGCCAGAAGTCATAGTACGCAGTGTAGAGATGTAACCGAACATCTCTGACAGCGGCACTGTAGCCTTGATACGAACGCCAGTTGCGCCAGACTCTTGACCAGAGATCATGCCACGACGACGGTTCAGGTCACCGATCACGTCACCAACGTGGTCTTCCGGAGTGAACACGTCAACTTTCATGATTGGTTCCAGCAGCTGTGGACCCGCTTTTGGCATTGACTGACGGAATGCGCCTTTCGCAGCGATTTCGAATGCGATGGCTGAAGAGTCAACTGCGTGGAAACCACCGTCGAACAGTTCAACTTCTACGTCCAGAACCGGGAAGCCAGCCATGGTGCCTGTTGACATCATAGACGCGAAGCCTTTTTCGATCGCTGGGTAGAATTCTTTCGGAACGCTACCACCAACTACGGTAGACACGAACTTGAAGCCTGAATTTGGCTCGCCCGGACGAATGCGGTAGTCGATTTTACCGTATTGACCTGAACCACCAGATTGTTTCTTGTGCGTGTAGCTATCTTCGATTTCACGAGTGATAGTTTCACGGTAAGCAACCTGTGGCTGACCAACAATCAGTTCAACGCCGTAAGTCCGTTTCAGGATGTCGACTTTGATATCTAAGTGCAGTTCGCCCATGCCTTTCAGAATGGTTTCGCCAGAATCCTGGTCAGTCTCAACGCGGAACGTTGGATCTTCAGCAACCATCTTACCGATAGCTACAGACATCTTCTCCATGCCGCCTTTGTCTTTTGGCGTAACAGAGATAGAGATTACCGGCTCTGGGAATACCATTGGTTCTAAAGTACAAGGTGCTTTTGGATCACACAGCGTGTGACCGGTTTGCGTGTTGTTCTTCAGACCAACCAGGGCGATGATGTCACCGGCCTGAGCTGTAGTCAGGTCAGTACGGTCGTTCGCGTTCATCTCAACCATACGGCCGATACGTTCTGTCTTACCAGTGTAAGAGTTCAGAACTGTGTCGCCTTTGTTCAGGACGCCTGAGTAGATACGGATAAAGGTCAGGGCGCCGAAACGGTCATCCATGATCTTAAACGCCAGCGCGCGGAATGGCTCGTCAGCAGAAACGATAGCGTGTTCGCCAGTCTCAGCACCGTCTTCGTCAGTCAGTGGCTGTGGATTAACTTCAGTTGGGTTTGGCAGGTAATCAACAACTGCATCCAGAACTAACTGCATACCTTTGTTTTTGAACGCTGAACCACAGAATGTCGGGAAGAACGCCAGTTCGCGGGTACCTTTACGGATACAGGCTTTGACTTGTTCCACAGTTGGCATTTCGCCTTCCATGTACGCCATCAGCAGGTCGTCGTCCTGCTCAACGGCAGTTTCGATCAGCTGTTCGCGGTACATAGCAACATCTTCCAGCATGTCAGCCGGGATGTCAGTGATAGTGTAGTTTTCTGGCAGGCCAGTCTCGTCCCATACGTAAGCTTTTTCGCTCAGCAGGTCAACCACGCCTTTGAAAGTGTCTTCACGGCCGATTGGCAAAGTCATGATCAGTGGAGTTGCGCCCAGAACTTTTTTCACTTGTTCTGTTACACGGATGAAGTCAGCACCGATACGGTCCAGCTTGTTTACGAAGATCAGACGAGAAACTTTGGCGTCGTTGGCATAACGCCAGTTGGTTTCTGACTGAGGTTCTACACCGCCTGAACCACAGAATACACCGATACCACCGTCCAGAACTTTCAGAGAACGGTAAACTTCAACGGTGAAGTCAACGTGGCCCGGGGTGTCGATGACGTTGAAACGGTGACCTTTCCAGAAACAGGTAACAGCGGCTGACTGGATAGTGATACCGCGCTCGGCTTCCTGCACCATGAAGTCTGTGGTTGATTCACCTTCGTGAACTTCGCCCAGCTTGTGGATTTTACCGGTCAGTTTCAGGATACGTTCGGTCGTGGTGGTTTTACCGGCATCAACGTGAGCGAAGATACCAATGTTTCTGTATAAGGATAAATCTGCTGACATAGTCATCTCGATTAAGCTAGGGGTTAGAAAATAGGGCGACAATATACAGGATTTTATTTCGATTTGCCCGAAAAAAAAGCAATGATCCGGACAGTTTCACCCAACTGTCTTATTTTGCGGCTGCAAATCTGCCGTTACAGCGGTAAAGACTGCTATAACGGCCAGAAGGCACAGCCACTGAGCGGCTGAATTGAATGGGCAAGGGCACAGGATCCCGCCAAGTGGGGTTGGATCAGTTGCTCAGACTGGCGACTATTTGTTTCACTTCCCCGGCGGCGCCGAGAATGTGTTGTGTCAGCAAAGTACAGGCCGCTTCGGTCTGGCGTTCACGGCATAATTTCAGCAGTTCACTGTGTTCAGGATCGGCTTTTTGTACACCACCTGCCAGCATCAGATGCATGCGGATGTAGCGGTCCGAGGTGGTCAGCAGTTGCTGCACCAGTTCAAAACTCAATGGCCGTCCGGCAGCCCGGTATAAAGTTAAGTGGAACTGGGTATTCAGTACACTCCAGCTGCCGGCACTGTCTTGTTGCTGATAGGCATCGGCCATCTGGCTGCGCAGCGTTTCGGCTGCCGCGAGATCGGCGTCAGTTAATAGCGGAATAGCGCGGCGCAGCAAATCGGTTTCGAGCATGGCCCGGAGTTCAAACAACTCAGTCACCTGATCGGCCGACAAGCGGGTGGCGGTGGCGCCTTTATGCGCTTCAAATTCAACAAGACCTTCAGCTTCCAGTTGCAGCAGCGCTTCGCGTACCGGAATACGGCTGACATTTAACTCTTCGGCCAGAGCGGCCTGGCGCAGCGGTTCACCGCCTTTAATGGCACCGGACAGAATTTTCTGCCGGATCACTTCGACGACAACTTGGGTACGGGTTTTGTATTCGATACTCATCAGGCATCCGCGGTGTTGGGCTGGAACACGAAAAAATACAGTATACCAAGCAGATAAGGCACTGCGTCTATCAGTTTTCGTTTGAACTGTCAGATTGTCAGCCATACTGCGACATTCAACAGCTTTGTGGCACAATCGGCAAACAGCACCCGTCAGGATCTTACAGATGAAACTTTATATAGCGGTAGAAGTATCGGACGACGATGTGAGCCTGCAAGAGGTGGCAGAGCAATGTGGGTATGACGTGAAGCATCCGGCCGTGCACGACATCAGCCCGCCAGAGCTGGCTGAATACCATGCTGAAGCATGCCTGCTGCTGCGCCTGCATCTACAACAGCAGATCGCTGCTGCACAGCTGCTGGACGAAGTGTAGGTGCTGATTTCACATCCGTCGGTATCAGCAGTACATAAGTTGTGGCTGGAAGATTGATCAGGCCTGGGCGTAGATTTCCCGATAACCCAACCAGCGGCGGATCAATGCTTCACTGCCACGGCGATCCTGTTGCCAGAGCACTAACGCAGTTTGCTGTGCCGCCGGGATCAAATCCTGATCGCGGCTTAAATCGGCGATGCGGTAACTGGCGAGGCCGGTCTGGCGGGTGCCGAGCAGTTCACCCGGTCCGCGAATTTCCAAATCGCGCTGCGCGATGACAAAGCCGTCGTTGCTGTCGCGCAGCACACTGAGCCGGGCCTGGGCCGTGGGCGATAATGGCGCATGATACAGCAGCACACAGTGTGAGGCGGCGCTGCCCCGGCCGACCCGACCACGCAGCTGGTGCAGTTGCGCCAGGCCAAGCCGCTCCGGATTTTCGATAATCATCAGGCTGGCGTTGGGTACATCCACGCCCACTTCAATCACAGTGGTCGCGACTAACAAATGCAGTTCGTTCGCGGCAAACGCCTGCATCACCGCTTGTTTTTCGCTGCTTTTCAGCCGGCCATGCACCAGGCCAATATTCAGCTCAGGCAAAGCGGCCGCAAGCTCGGCGGCGGTGATTTCAGCGGCCTGACATTGCAGTGCATCGGATTCATCAATCAGGGTACAGACCCAATACGCCTGCCGACCCTGTTCCTGTACCACTTGCCGGACTCTGCTCACCACTTCAGCGCGGCGGGTGTCCGGGATTGCCACTGTGGTGACCGGTGTACGGCCGGGCGGCAGCTCGTCGATAATCGAAGTATCCAGATCGGCGTAAGCCGTCATCGCCAGCGTGCGGGGGATAGGAGTGGCAGTCATCACCAGCTGATGCGGCGCAAAACCTTGCTGTTCACCTTTAGCTCTGAGTTCCAGCCGCTGATGCACACCAAAACGATGTTGCTCGTCGATGATGGCAAGCGCCAGCGCGGCAAACTGCACTTGCTGCTGAAACAAGGCATGAGTGCCAATCACCAGCCTGGCGCTGCCATCGGCAATGGCGGTAAGCTCAGCATCACGCGCTTTGCCTTTGGTTTTGCCACCCAGCCAGGCAATCTGCACGCCTAAAGGTTCCAGCCAGCGCCGGAAAGTACTGGCGTGTTGTTCGGCCAGCAGTTCAGTCGGCGCCATCAGAGCCACCTGAAATCCCGCCTGGATCACCGGTAAAGCGGCCAGCGCCGCGACCAGAGTTTTACCGGAGCCAACATCGCCCTGCACCAGGCGCAGCATAGGTTCTGTGCGGGCCAGATCCTGTTGAATTTGCTGCAGCACACGTTGCTGTGCGCCGGTTGGGCTAGACGGCAGGCTGGCCAGCAGTTGTGGCGTCAGCTGCAGATCGGGCGGAATGGGCCGGGCGGCCTGCGTGCGCGACAGGCTGCGCACCTGCAGCATGCTGAGTTGCTGCGCGACTAATTCTTCAAAAATCAGCCGCTGCTGCGCCGGATGCTGGCCCAGTTCCAGCAATTGCAGGGAGGCGTCCGGCGGCGGCCGGTGCAGATAAAATAATGCGTCGCTGAGGCTCCAGGCCTGCCAGTGCCCGGCATGTTGTGCCTGTAGTGCAAATAACGGCGCCAGATATTCTTCCGGCGCGGCACGGCGCAGCTCCTGCAGCGCTTGTTCGGTCAGCGTACGCCAGCTGCCTTGTTTCAGGCCTTCGGTGGTGGGGTAGACCGGGGTCAATGATTCGGCGAGCTCCGGGCCTGCGTCGTCTTTAATGATTTTGTATTCCGGATGCAGCATTTCCACGCCGCGCATACCGCGTTTGATTTCGCCAAAACAACGCAGCGTGACCCCAGGTTCTACCGCGTTTTTTTGCGCCGCACTGAAATGGAAAAAACGCAGCGTGATACTGCCGCTGCCATCGCGCAGTACAACTACCCAGCTGCGCCTTTTGCCAAAGGTGATTTCACTGCTTTGCACCACACCCTGCACACTGACTTGCTGCGCCGGCCAGGTATCGGCGATCGGACAAACGCGGGTGCGGTCTTCGTAACGCAATGGCAGGTGGAACAAAATATCCTGCACTGAATGCAGGCCCAGTTTTTCCAGTAATGCAGCTGTTTTAGCGCCAACACCTTTGAGGTGCACGATGGCCAGGTTGGCAAGTGAGGTCCGGCTCAAATTCAGTCAGGTCCGCAGACAATCATCGTCGCATGATAACGGAAAATCCGCGTTGAATGCGCAGACTCAGTAAAAATGGGTTTTATTGGCGGCCACCATTTTTTGCAGTTCCTGGTCGATTTTAGGCCACAGCGCCTGGTGCGGGCTTAAGCGTGACATCGCCAGATGCGTGCGCTGCGAGTGGTCTGCCGGTAGTTGCCAACTGTTCAGTTTCAACGTGTTAAAACGCGGATTTTTCTGTAATTCCATTAAAGTGTAATGTTGTGGACCCATATAGATGTCGGCCTGCTGATACAGCAATAATGCCAGTGCGCTTTCTAAGTCTTTGCCCCAAATTACCGTTATTTGTAATTGGGGGAGTCGTTTTAGCAGGGCCGGTGGGTAAGTGCGATCTTTGGTCAGAACCACGATGCGTCCCCGCAAGTCTTGCTCGCGTTGCACCACCGGGCTATGCGGCGCCACGACGATACTGTTCATCCGTACTTCGTCAAAAGGAGACATCAGATAAACTGCCTGCCGCGCTTCGGTTTGTACCAAACCGGTCATCAGGTCGGTTTTGCCTTCTTCCAGCAGTTTCAGACAACGATTGAGAGGGGTTGGCGGGCTGAAGCTCAGCGTAAAACCGCTGGCGTCCGCCAGTTCACGCATCATGTCGACCATAGGGCCGGTGGGTTGCTGCCCGGCTAGATAAGTGTGGCGTGGCGGCAAATGATCGAGGCACCACTGTAGTACAGGTTTGGTGGTGGTCTGAGAGACTTCTGGCGGGCTGGCTTTTGCCTGCGCCAGCCAGCACAGAATGAACAGAGCGCTGAAGCGCAACCATCCGGACATCTGCAACTCCTCCTGGCTTACCGCCAGTCAGTTAGTGCCAACCAATATCGATAAATCAGCTTGTTTTGCGTCTGGTGCGTATAAACGGCGGACTGTGCCGTCTGCCATCATTTCGGCGATAGTTTTTTCAATGACGGCAGCCAGCTGTGGATGGCGGCTGTGCCGGGAAAAACCGATATAAATAAATTGTGGTTTGGCCGTTTTTAACATCAGCGGTGCGCGTTTAAACTTCTGATGTAAACGCGGTGTGTTGTACAGATAATCCAGCGAGCTGTAACGCGGCACGATCAGGCCATCAACCCTGCCTTTAGCCAGCACATCAAAACCGGCGGCGATACTCGGCACTTCCAGCTGGCGGTTGGGGCCCAAATTACGGACTAAGGTCATCAAATCCGGATGATAGGCGTAATTACGCACTGTCGCTAAGGTCAGATGTTCCAGCTGACTGAGCTGATTAATGGTCCGCGGGTCATCGCCACGCTGATACAATGATTCCGGGATGCGTTCGCTGTAGGGAAACATCAGCATCAGGGCTTCGCGTTCCGCCGTTTTGTTCAGGTTGGTCATCAGGTCCGCTTCGCCGCTTGCCATTTGGCGGAAACAACGGGCGACTGGCGTGCGGGGACTGTATTCAATGCGAAAGCCAGCGCGGCGAGCCAGTTCCTGCATCAGGTCAACAGATGCACCAACCGGGCGGTCCGGCCGCTGAAATTCATGAAAACGCGGGAAATGGTCGAGGCACCAGTGCAGCACCGGTTGGTCGTCTGCGGCCTGCGCCACTGACGACAATAACATGGAGGTGAACAGCAGTGACTGCGCCAGCCACTGCCGGCAACGGCTTAGTTGGTTGATGGCAACTCCATCACACCGTCGATTTCAATCTGTGCGGCGCGTGGTAATGCGCTGACCTGGACAGCAGCCCGCGCCGGATAAGGCTGGCTGAAGTACTGCGCCATGATTTCGTTGACGATGGCAAATTTGCTTAGGTCAGTCAGGAAAATATTCACTTTGACCATGTCCTGGATAGTGCCACCAGCGGCTTCACAGACGGCAGACAAGTTTTTAAACACCTGATGCGCCTGCTCGGCAAAGTCTTCTGACACCATCTGCATACTGGCCGGCACCAGCGGGATTTGGCCACTTAAATACACAGTAGTGCCAATTTTGACCGCCTGCGAATAAGTGCCGATGGCGGCAGGGGCATTGGCAGTACTGATAATGACTTTTGACATGGAGATTACTTCCTTCTGTAAACTTTAATCACATCCGGGGTGACCCGGAGTTTGCGCATCACGTTGGCCAGATGAATGCGGTCGCGAACCGATAAAGTGATTTTAATCACATAATCGCCGGAATCCCGATCGTCGGTCGACAGGTCCTGAATATTCGAATCC
Source organism: uncultured Chromatiaceae bacterium (assembly GCA_946481195.1). The sequence goes on along the minus strand of CAMLNG010000026.1, from coordinate 2,937 downwards.
TGCGAAGCGATGACCGTCGTGAGTTTGGCCAGCATGCCTTGTTTATTGACGATAAAAATACGGATATCGACCAGGAACTGTTTGTCGCCGGTTTGATCCCATTTCACCGGGAAATATTTGCCCGGTTCTTTTTCCCAACCGCGGATATTACGGCATTCAGCGCGGTGCACGTTGAGGCCTTTGCCCGGTGATGCACTGGCAGCGATTGGGTCACCCGGAATAGGCCGGCAACATTTGGCAAAGGTAGTGAGTAAACCTTCAGAGCCGACAATTACGGCTTTGACTTTGGACGGCAACGGATTGTCGGTCACAGCTTGCGGTGCCGCCGGAGTTGCTTCATCAAATTCGCCGAGCAGACGACGCGCCACGGCGATGGGCAGCTGATTGCCAAGACCGATGTCGGAGTACAGCTCATCCAGGGTTTTTTTCGTGGTATGCGCCAGCACCCGTTCAATCCGATCGGCAGGGATAGTCTCAATTTTAACTTCACCCAGTGCGGAGCCGAGCAGCCGTTTCCCCAGCGCCACGGCTTCGCTTTGCTGTTGTTTTTTCAGGAAATTACGGATGCTCATAATAGCGCGGCTGGTCACCACATAGTTCAGCCAGCTGGCATTGGGTTTGCCGCCGGGGCTGGTGATGATCTCAACGGTCTGGCCGGTCTCTAAGGCTTTAGTCAGCGGATAAGGTTTGCGGTCAACGCGCACGCCAACGCACTTGTTACCGATGTCGGTATGCACGGCATAAGCAAAATCCACGGCATTGGCGCCGATCGGCAGCTCGACAATTTTGCCTTTTGGCGTAAAGACATAGAGCTCGTCCGGGTACAGCTCGGTTTTGACATTCTCGACGAATTCGTAAGTGTTGCCGGCACTTTGCTGAATCTCCAGCAAACTCTGCATCCAGCGCCGGGCGCGGATTTGTGCGGCGCTGTCACCCTGTTCACCGGATTTTTTGTACTTCCAGTGTGCAGCGATACCATTGTCAGCCATTTCATCCATATCGCGGGTGCGCATCTGGATCTCCACCGGAATACCATGCGGGCCAATCAACGAGGTATGCAGCGACTGATAGCCGTTTTGTTTTGGAATGGCGATGTAATCTTTAAAACGGATCTCAATAGGTTTGTACAGGTTATGCACGACGCCGAGCACGCGGTAACAGGAATCGACGCTGTCGACCACGACGCGAAAGCCATAAATGTCCATCACATCGTTGAACATCAGCTCTTTGCTTTTCATCTTGCGATAGATGCTGTACAGGTGTTTTTCCCGGCCTTTGACTTCGGCGTTGATGCCGGCATCCCGGATGCGCGCAGAAATTTCGTTCTGAATTTTGTCGATAATTTCACTGCGATTGCCACGCGCCTGTTTCACTGCAGTTTCCAGCGCGCGGTAGCGCATCGGATACAAAGCGCGGAAACCCCAGTCTTCCAGCTCATTTTTGATATTGTGAATACCGAGCCGGTTAGCGATTGGGGCGTACAGCTCTAAAGTTTCGCGGGCGATACGGCGGCGTTTTTCCGGTTTTAACGCGCCGATGGTGCGCATATTGTGCGTGCGATCGGCCAGTTTAATCAGAATAACGCGGATATCCTGCGTCATTGCCAGAAACATTTTTTGCAGGTTGGTGACTTCGAACTCTTTGATATCTTTGAATTTTACTTTGTCGAGTTTCGAAACGCCCTGCACCAGTTCGGCGACAGTGCTGCCAAAACGTTGTTTCAGGTCGTCAAAGCTGTATTCGGTGTCTTCTATCACGTCGTGGCATAGGGCGGCCATCAGCGTTTCGTGATCCATCCGCATGTCGGCCAGAATGCTGGTCACAGCAACCGGGTGGGTGATGTAGGGCTCGCCGCTGCTGCGAAATTGCGGCGCATGCGCATCGCGCGCAAGGATATAGGCCTGTTGCACCAGGGCAACCTGCTCGGGTGGCAAGTACGCGCTGATCTGTTGTTTCAGACCTTCAAATAAATACACAGTGTGAGACTCCGGGCCCGGATATCAGGGTTGTATCCGTTTTCAGACTCAAATATACGTGGATTTTCAAGGCTTGCCAACGGGAGACCCCGTTGGCAATGGGGCAGGATTAGTGATCTGAACCGATGATGGCGGCAACAGCGGCCATTTCAGATGCTTCCTGTTGCAGCTGGTCACGGCGTTCCTGTTGGTCCAGGATGTCGGCAGTGATCAGGCCTTTTTCAATTTCGCGCAGGGCGACGACTGTTGATTTGTCGTTTTCGATGTCAACCATCGCTTCTTTGCCTTCCACTGAGAGCTGGCGGGCGCGGCGGGCGGCGACCAGGATCAGGTCAAAACGGTTACCAATTTGATTTACTGCATCTTCGACTGTTACGCGAGCCATTTTGCACTCCGGGAAAAGACTGATTCGTTCAAAGCCGGCTAGTGTACGCTATTTTGCCGGTGTAGCCAACAGGCTGGCGAATAAGGCCGCTTGCTTTTGCTGCTGCTTGACCAGTGTCAGGCGCTGACTCAGCACCACAGCGGCAAACTGCTGCAGACATTGCTGGAAGTCATCGTTGATCAAAACATAATCATATTCAGTAACATGGCTGATTTCGCTGTGCGCCTGCTGCATGCGTTTGGCGATTGTCTCAGCACTGTCGGTGCCGCGGCCATTTAAACGTTTTTCCAACTCGGCCACGCTCGGCGGCAGAATAAACACCGATAACACCCCCGGTACTTGTGGGCGGATTTGCTGGGCGCCTTGCCAGTCGATGTCGAGAAACACGTCGCGGCCTTTGGCCAGTTCAGTTTCAATGGCGCGGCGTGAGGTGCCGTAGAAATTACCGAAGACTTCGGCCCATTCCAGAAAAACCTCTTCGGCTATCAGCTGTTTAAACTGTTCCACACTGACAAAGTGGTAATGCACACCGTCAGTTTCACCGGGGCGCGGCGCCCGCGTGGTATGCGACACGCT
>CAMLNG010000025.1 GCA_946481195.1 uncultured Chromatiaceae bacterium | reverse complement strand
AGTATTGAAGTGCGCGAGCGGCTCGACGGCATCCGGCATTTACTGCCCAAGGACGTCGAACGCGTATTAGTGTTCCAGTTTAATACCAACGACATGCCGATTTTCCAGGTCCGCATCTCGAGCGAACGCGATTTATCGATGGCGTACGACTTACTGGAGCGCCAGGTCAAACGTCCGCTCGAGCGGGTGCAGGGCGTGTCGAAAGTCGAGCTTTACGGTGTGGATAAACGTCAGGTCACGATCCGGCTGTTACCCGAACGGCTGCGCGCTATGCAATTAGATGCTGCGCTGTTGCTGCAAACCTTAAGTCAGCAAAACTTTGCCATGACGGCTGGCGAAATCAGAAGCAAAGACGAAAGTATTCTGGTCAAACCTATTGGCGAATTTGAATCGCTGGATCAAATCAAACAACTGGCGATTGGCCGCGGTCTGCAACTGGGTGATGTGGCGGAAATCAAACTGGAACTGCCAAAACGGGTGGAAGGCCGCCGGCTGGACCAACGTTATGCCGTTGGCATGAACGTCTATAAAGAATCCAATGCCAATCTGGTCGAAGTGTCGCGCGCGGCGATGAAAGTCATTGATCAGGCAGGCAAAGACCCGGCGTTTAATGGCATTAACATATACGTGATGGACGACACTGCCAAAGGTGTCACCGACAGTCTGTCTAACCTGCTGAGTTCCGGCGTCACCGGTGCTTTACTGGCCTTTGGCGTACTGTTTATCTTTTTACGGCATTTCCCGACCACTATTCTGGTGGTGTTGTCAGTGCCGGTGTCAATTAGCATCACACTTGGCATGATGTATTTCCTCGATTACAGCCTGAACGTGCTGAGTATGATGGGCCTGATGTTGGCAGTCGGGATGTTGGTGGATAACTCGGTCGTGGTGGTCGAGAGTATTTTCCGCGAGCGGGCACTGGATGGTGATGTACGCCGGGCTACTGAGCGCGGGGTCTATCGGGTCAGTCTGGCGGTACTGGCCGGTACTGCGACTACTGCTATCGTGTTTTTGCCTAATATCATCGGCCAGAAAGTGGATGTGACAGTGTTCCTTGAGCACGTCGCTATTGCCATCACTATAGCGCTGGCGGTGTCGTTGTTAATGGCGCTGACGTTAATTCCATTGCTGTCGACCCGGATTAAAAGCATCACTGGGGCGGAACACGCGGCGCCATCGAAGTTGGATAAATTCTATGGCCGTACGCTGCGCTGGACTATGGCGCACCCGCGTTGGTCAACTTTTATTGCTTTTATGCTGCTGTTTAGTATCGCCATTCCAATGCAGTTTATCTCCGGCGGCGATGACAATGAAGGCGATACCAACCGGTTGTTCCTGAACTACAACATTCAGTCGAATTACGCGTTAGCGGAAGTCGAACAGGAAGTCAGCCGGATGGAATCTTATCTGTATGCGAATAAAGAGAAATTCTATATCGATTCGGTGTACAGCTATTACACACCGGGTTTTGCTGTGTCGACCATTATGTTTATCGACAAGCTGCCAGTGCCATTACAGCAGGTCAAGGACGCTATCCGCAAAGACTGGCCGGTATTAGTGCGTGGCAAGCCACAATTTGGCTGGGGCGATGCCGGCGGCGGTATGCAGTTACATCTGCTTGGCCCTTCCACTGAGCAGCTGACTAAGCTTTCACAAGATTTGGTGCCGGTACTGAGTCAAATCAAAGGGCTGGAAGATGTGCGCTCAGAAGTGCAGGGCGGGCAAAAAGAGTTGCAGATCCGCTTAAAACATGACGAATTGCAGCGTCAGGGTTTAAGTGCGCAAAACGTGGCGCAGGCGATAAGTTTGGCGCTGCGGGGCAATAACTTGCGGACATTCCGTACGCTGGACCAGGGCGAAGTGCAGTTGCGCGTACTGTATGACGAAAAAGTCGGCCATTCGCAGCAGGAACTGGAGTCTATTCCGGTCAAACAACAGGGCACTGAAGTGGTGCGACTGGCGCAAGTGGCAACCTTGACGGTCAGCGATCGGCTGGGGGAGATCCGCCGCTTTAACCGCCAGACTGGCCTTGCCATTGGCATGAATCTCAATAAAGAACTGAAAATGGACGACGCCCGGGACCAGATCAAAAAAGTGATGGAACAACTGCAGCTGCCACCGGGTTACAGCTGGTCGTTTGAAGGCAGTTTCCAATATCAGGATGAAGCGCAAGGTATTATGCAGACCAATATGTTGCTGGCGGTCTGTATGATTTATCTGGTGATGGCGGCGCTGTTTGAAAGTTTGTTATTGCCAACAGCAGTTATCGGTTCTTTGTTGTTTTCGATGGTCGGCGTGTTCTGGGCTTTCCTGTTTACCGGCACGACAATGGGCATCATGGGTATGATTGGCATGCTGGTGCTGATGGGCATTGTGGTGAATAACGGCATCGTGCTGGTCGACCGAATCAACCAGATGCGGGAAGAAACACCGGATGCCGAATTAGTGCCGCTGATTGTCGAAGCCTGTGAGGCGCGGCTGCGGCCCATTCTGATGACGGTGTCCACCACTGTACTTGGCTTATTACCACTGGCCTTCGGTGATGCGACCATTGGCGGCGGCGGGCCTGGTTATGCGCCGATGGCGATTGCCATTATTGGTGGCCTGGTGTTTTCGACTTTGACCAGTTTGCTGTTGGTACCGCTGACCTACTGGGGCCTGGTGCGGATGGGCGTCAGTTGGGGCCGGTTTAACAGTACAGCGCGCAAGCGCGCCGATCGCTGGTTAGCGCGACCCATTAAATCAAACAGCTAAATCAAATAGTTAAGGGCTTGTCAGTGCTCTGAATGGCAACAAAAGACCAGGCCGGCGCAGATTTTTCTTGCTGCCGGCCTTCTGCTTGCCTACAATGCGCGCTTCCTGACTTGGGGGAGTAATCGCCATAAGCGCCATGCTTATGGGCTGTCGTCAACATACTTGTGCCAACGCACATGGCGGCAGCGGGACTTGCAACAGCAATGTTCTGATGAGACCTGAGACAGCGTCGTGGCCCAATGCGGGAGCCACTGCGTTGTCTTTGGCCAATCCCGCTGAGTACTCCCATGGACGCTTTTATTTCTTCTTTCACCGGTGTGGCTATTGCCGAAATCGGTGACAAAACCCAATTACTCTCTTTGTTTCTGGCGGCGCGTTTTCGTCAGCGCGGTGCTATCGTGGCCGGCATTTTAGTTGCGACGCTGCTTAATCATGCCGCCTCAGCCTGGTTTGGTGCCTGGGTGGCGCAGTTTATCCCGGCGGGTTGGCACGCCTGGTTATTGGGTGGTTCTTTTATCGCTGTCGCGCTGTGGTTACTGATTCCGGATAAAGATGACAGCGAAGAAAATGCCATGCTGAAATACGGTGCTTTTGCTGCCAGCACTGTGCTGTTTTTCCTTGCCGAGATAGGCGACAAAACCCAAATTGCGACAGTGATTCTGGCCGCCACCTATGATGCAACAACCTGGGTCATTGTCGGCACCACGCTTGGCATGCTGGCAGCTAACGTGCCTGTGGTGTATTTCGGCAAGTATATTCTCGAAGTGGTACCACTGGATTGGGCGCGCCGCGTTGCCTGCGGCGTTTTTATGCTGTTAGGTGTGCTGACCATCGCTAAAGGGATGGCCTGGATTTAAAACCTCAGGCTGAGTTCTACACCAGCAAACCACTGACCATCTTCTGGCTGGCCATGGACCCATGGGTCCAGCGCCGCCAGATATTCCTGCTCATAGCTGCGTAAATAACGGTAGCGACCAAAAGCACGCAAAGACAAGTTGTTCAGTTCGATGCCAGCCCCGACGCCGGCAAACCAGTCAATAGGCCCCATTTTTTCATAATGACCACCCCAACGGTCATAATAATCCCGCTCTTCTTCATCGAATATCAACTCATCCAGCGCCACGCCGACTTCACCATACAGACTGATTCGGTCAAAAGTGCCAAAGCGCACTGACGTATCAAGATTGAGAAATTCAAGTTCGGGCCGGTAAGTGGAACCTGGTGGATACTTATCGCTGTAGTAGGATGCGAGGCCCACCGCCAGCTGGAAATGCGCGTCGGGCTGGAAGACTGCGCCGAGCGTGGTAATTTGGCCTTTGTCATTAGCTTCGTAACTTAGATAAGGCGACACCCAACCAACATCAGGTTCATCGATATAAACCAGGGTTTGCGCCTGTAATTTTGTGGACACAGATAAAGCAATAACAGTGAGAGCAAAAGCGGAACGATGAAACAGACGCATGGCAGACCCCAGAAATAGACAGTGACAGCACCAATCTAGGGAGCAAAGAATTAATAGTGGCTTAACATCAGGAGCGTTGCTGTAGCAGAAATCAAACCAGCGTGAGCAATCCAGCACGACGCTGAAAACATGTTAGCTGCAGCAGCACAATGCCTTGCAGACAAGTCGCAATCAGCCCAATACTTGAGTATAATGCTCAACCTTTTTTGCCGCTCATGAGACATCGCTATGACCAGCACCACAGTACCCTCCCGAAAATCCGCGCCGGTCGAGCGTATGTCCGCAGAATGCGGCCTGTTTTCCTACCCCAAATACCGCGGTGACAACTTTAAACCTGCACCATTTTTACCGATGAGCAAAGCCGAAATGGCCAAGCTCGGCTGGGATTGCTGTGACATTATTCTGGTGGTTGGTGATGCTTATGTCGACCACCCGAGTTTTGGTATGGCCGTGGTCGGGCGGATGCTGGAAAGCCAGGGTTTTCGGGTTGGTATCATTGCGCAGCCGGACTGGAACAGCAAAGACGATTTTATGCGTCTGGGTAAACCGAAGCTGTTTTTCGGCGTGTCGGCCGGCAACATGGATTCGATGATCAACCGTTACACCGCCGACAAAAAGCTGCGCCATGACGATGCTTACACCCCTGGCAACGAAGGCGGCAAACGACCTGACCGCGCGGTCATTGTGTATTCACAGCGCTGTAAAGAAGCCTTTAAAGAGGTGCCGGTGATTATCGGCGGTATTGAAGCCAGTCTGCGCCGGATTGCGCATTATGATTACTGGCAGGAAAAAGTCCGCCGCTCCATTATTTTTGACGCGAAAGCTGAATTACTGATTTATGGCAACGCCGAGCGTCCGCTGGTGGAAGTGGCGCACCGGCTGGCCGCTGGTGAGCCTATCAGCAACTTACAGGATATCCGTGGCACTGCGGTGATCCGCAAAGAGCCCTTGCCAGAGTGGCGCGGTGTGGATTCGACCGCTATCGATAAAGTCGGCAAAATTGACCCTATTCCAAATCCTTATGGTGCGGATGACGTCGGTTGCAGCAGCTATTCCGAATTCGCCCAGGCCGGTATCGATTTGTCCAAGCCGGCAGAAGTCGAAGCCAAACCGATTTTAGTGCAACCGCCGCGGCAGAAACCCTGGGAAAAAACTTATGTGAAGTTGCCGGCCTTTGAGCAGGTCAGCGTCAACAAGCCGTTGTATGCGCACGCCTCGCGTATTTTGCACCAGGAAACTAACCCGGGTTGTGCCCGCGCTATTATGCAGCGTCATGGCGACCGCTCGGTTTGGCTCAATCCGCCAGCGTTTCCATTAACAACCGAAGAAATGGATGGCGTGTTTGGTCTGCCTTATCAGCGGGTACCGCATCCGGTGTATGGCAAAGCCAAAATTCCGGCCTATGACATGATCAAAACCTCGGTCAATATTATGCGTGGTTGTTTTGGCGGCTGTTCATTCTGTTCAATTACCGAACATGAAGGCCGGATTATTCAAAGCCGCTCGAAAGAATCGATTTTGCGCGAAATCGAAGAAATTCGCGACAAAGTGCCCGGTTTTACCGGTGTGATCTCCGATTTAGGTGGCCCGACCGCGAACATGTACCGGCTGCGTTGTAAAAATCCAAAAGCCGAACAAACCTGCCGCCGGCCGTCTTGTGTTTATCCGACCATTTGTGAACACATGGACACCGATCAAAGCCCGACCGTCGATTTGTACCGCTCAGCGCGCAAACTGCCTGGCGTGAAAAAAGTGCTGGTTGCCTCCGGAGTGCGCTATGACCTCGCGGTAGAAGATCCGAATTACGTCCGTGAGCTGGTGCAGCACCATGTCGGTGGTTATTTAAAAATTGCACCTGAGCATACCGAAGAAGGCCCATTGTCAAAGATGATGAAGCCTGGCATGGGCGCTTACGATAAATTTAAGGCGATGTTCGACAAATACAGTCGCGAAGCAGGCAAAGAGCAGTACCTGATCCCGTATTTTATTTCGGCGCATCCCGGCACCACGGATCTCGACATGGTCAATCTGGCGCTGTGGCTAAAAGAGCGTGATTTCCGCCTTGACCAGGTACAAAACTTCTATCCAAGCCCGATGGCCAATGCCACGACGATTTATCATACCGAATTAAATTCACTGAAGAATTTAAAAGGGAACACCGAGAAAGTCGCGGTTGCCAAAGGCGAGCGGCAACGCCGGCTGCACAAAGCACTGCTGCGTTATCATGATCCGGCCGGCTGGCCGATGATCCGCGAAGCGCTGCAAAAAATGGGGCTTAGCAAACTTATTGGCAAAGGCAAAGGTTGTCTGGTACCGGAAGAGACCCGTGACGAGAAAAATCTCAAACCTAAAGCCGGTGGTAAAATTGCCGTGACTAAGCATACCGGCATGAATCCGGTGAAAGAGGCGCTGATCCGCAAACAGCAGCAGACCTCGAAATCGTCCGGTCAGGCGTCTTATAAAAAAGGCAAAGGCTAAGTTCTGTTGCAGGAAGCTGTTGCATGACCGATTGTTTAGTAACGCCGAGGTTAAAGCTGCGGCGTTTTACTGCCGAAGATGCCCCGGCGATGTTCCGGCTTGGCAGCGACCCGGTTGTGATGCGATATATCGGTTCGCCGCCGATGCAAACAATAGCCGAAGCGCTGGTTTATCTGCAGAGTCATCCACTGGCGGATTACCAACGCACCGGTTTTGGTCGGCTGGCGATGGTGTGGCCTGCAACTGGCGAAATTATTGGTTTTTGCGGCCTCAAATGGGTCGATGAAATAAACGGCTTTGATTTAGGTTACCGGTTGCTGCCACCGTATTGGGGGCAGGGACTGGCCGTTGAAGCCGCAAATGCGGTGCTTGCCGACGCCCGCAAAGGTTCAGTCTGTTGTCCGCACGGCCTGCAACAAAACCAAATCTTTGGCCTGGTTCATCCGGACAACCAGGGCTCAATTCGAGTGCTGGAAAAACTCGGTTTTGTTTATCAACAGGATATTTTGTTCAGTTTACTGCTGGATCTGCCGGTGCGTCAGTACGGTCTGACGCTTGACTCTGTTACCATACCTTCAGCTTTTTCAACAAATTCAGGTGCATAGATGCGCTGGTCGATAGAACAAATCCCCTTGCGTTACCGGGCGCTGGCCGCTGGTGTCTGCGCTTATCTGTTGTGGCCATTTGCGCATGCGCCGCAGTGGCAATGGCAGGCCTTATGGCAATCAGAAGCTGAAACAGCCACGGCGCTGGCGCCTTTAATGTCGTTTTATACCAAATATGGCGAAGCGGCATTACCAGCGCTAAACGCGCAGCTGGAGCTGAATAAGTTACGCGATTTGGAGCTTGCGCTTATCGCCGACAATGCTGAATTCAGTGATCAGAGCCGCGACGAGAATTGGGCGGAAGCCACTGAGTTTATGATTGCGCACGTCGCCCAGAATGTGGGTGCGAATGAACTGCGTATCTACGACAGCGAATGCCGCAACAATTTATGCCGGATTGAACTGGCGGCGCCAAATGGTCTGAACGCGGAGTTTCGTGCGCTGGTGTTGAAATATGCGGCGACATTAAAAGCCGGCGATCTGGAATTCCACGATCTGAAAGAAGGCAAAGACCGCATCATGCTGGAACTGAAATCAGATAAACGCCTGCAATATGGTTATTTCGAAGAGCGGGCGCTGAAACCCGCCGCCCGTGAACAATGGTTAGCAGAGGTAAAAGCATGGCTTGGCACCCAACAACCCCACAAAAAGTAGCAGCCGGATATTTTGTCGCCGGGTTTTGCGCCGTCGCACTGCTGGATACTGCGGTGACACTGCTGCTGCCAAAACCGGCTATTTTGGCGCCGCAGCCTGCTTTAAGTAAAACGATGCAACAACAGGATGTGACGCTCAAGGCCTGGAGCAACGCTGCTGAACGACTGGAAGAGAAGCGTAAACTGGCCAGATTGTAAGTCCTCACTGAAACTTGACCGACGGCACTGGCTGTGGCAATGATTGCAACAAATGCAATTGGTTGGGGGCAGACTACATGAAGTCAATCACAACGTTCTTAGGTTATCTTGCTAGCTTTTTGGCCGGCGCGGCTGTGGTTGGGGTCCCTGGTTATTTGCTGTTGGTACATTTTATTTTATTGCAGCCACTGAGCGAGATGAGCCTGATAAAGGCGGAAATACAATTATTAAAAAGCACGGGGCTGCAGCTTGAACCACAGTTTTTAAGTATGCGTAAAGTGCATTGTATGGTGCTGCGCGGTTCGTTGGAAAACTTGCAGGAGATTAACCAGTGGCAATTGCCACCACACCGTTTTGAGCGTGACATCCAGATGAAACAAGACGCGGAAGAGACGCTGCGTCTACTGAAAGACAGCAGTTATTGTGAGCCTTTGGAGTATCAGCGCTATCTCGAAACTATGAAAAGGCTCAATCTTCCTCCACTGTGATTCTGAGCCCGAGTATCACTGCTACCCTATTTTAAAGCTGTGCATCGCCAGATTGCCGAGCGTAAATTCCTGATTAAACCACTGTAGTTGTTCTGTTTTATCCGCAGCTCCAAGCAGATAAAACAACGGCAGAAAATGGTCCGGATGCGGCACTGCCAGCGCTGCTAACTCGCCCCAACTGCGGTAGTCGGCAAGCTGTTGCCAGTCTCTGCTATCGATACAGGCCTGTGCCTTCTGTAAGAATTGCAACGCCCAAAGCGGCGGCGGGCCGTCGCTCCAGTCCAACAACCTTAAGTTGTGCACAATATTACCGGATGCCATGATAAGCACGCCTTCTTGCCGTAATGCCGCCAGTTTTTTGCCAAGCGCTAAATGCCAGGCCGCATCTTTACGACTGTCGATGGACAGCTGCACCACAGGCACATCGGCCGCCGGAAATGCATGGCAGAGCACTGACCAGGCACCATGGTCAAAACCCCACTGACTGTCAGCGACAGCACCATCGTCGGCTAATAACTCCAACAGCAGCGCAGCCAGAGCCGCTGAACCTGGTGCTGGGTATTGCTGCTGATATAACTCAGGCGGAAAACCGCCAAAATCATGAATAGTGCGGGGATTTGGGTCTGTCAGTACCCGCAATCCGGGTTTATCCCAATGTGCTGAGATCATCAAAATGGCTTTTGGCTTGAGCGCCGCGACCTGCTGACGCCACTCAGCAGTCCAGCGGTTGGATCCCAGCGCATTCATCGGGCTACCGTGACCGATAAAAAGCATTGGCATGATTGCAGACATAAAACGCTCCAATTAAGCAAGAACTCGCAGCATAAAGCCGGTGCTATAGATAAAAAAGTGCATTAAAAGCCTTGAACACTTGCAGGAAATAGAAAAAAACGCCGGCAGATGCCGGCGTTTTCTAAAGACTCTCAGAACTTACTTAACGTTTTTCGAAATAAAAAGGCAGGCGCTGTTGTTGCTGCCCATTTAGTTCATTCATCGATTCGGCATCGAACAAGCGGCCATTGACCATGGTGTATTGCACCCGGTCACTCTGGCGGATGTCCGCCAGCGGGTTGCCGTCGATCACAATCAGGTCAGCCAATTTGCCGGCTTCAACCGAGCCGAGCTGATGGTCCATGCCAAAGGTTTTCGCCGGGTTGATAGTCGCGGTTTTCAATGCCTGCAATGGGCTCATGCCGCCCTGGGCGAACATCCAAATTTCCCAGTGTGCGCCTAAGCTTTCACGCTGACCATGTGCACCAATGTTAGTGATCACGCCTTCGTCATTCAGTTCCTTTGCCATTTTTGCAATGCTGAAATGGTTGTAGTGTGAGTCAGGTGCGGTAGGGCGGCGCATACTACGTGGACGTAATTCGTCCATCGGCACATATTTTGACAAGCGCGGGTGTTTCCATACTTCGGTTTTGTCATACCAATAGTTTTCGCCCCAGATGCCGCCATAAGCCACCACCAGCGTCGGGGTGTAGGCAGTTTTAGTCGCACGCCACAGCTGTTTCACATCGTCATAGAGTTTGGCCGCCGGCAGCGAGTGCTCCAGCGTGGTGTGGCCATCCACGGCCATGCTGAGGTTGTGCTGCAGCAGCGAGCCGCCTTCCGGCACTACCATCATGTTCAGTTCACGCGCCGCTTCAATCACCTGCTGACGCTGATTGCGCCGTGGCTGGTTGTAGCTCTTCACCGAGAAGGCGCCGACCTTTTTCAAACGTTCCAGATGGAATTTCGCATCGTCCAGACTATCGACATGCGAGGTATAACCGGCACCATAAGCGCCGTACAAAATAGTGCCGGTGGAGAAAATCCGCGGGCCGACTATCTGCCCGGTTTTTTGCATTTCGCTGGCAGTGAAAATTTCCTGCGTGTCGTTGGACGGGTCGTGGATGGTGGTGACGCCGAGCGCTAACGATGCGTAATTGGCGTAGTTTTGCTGCGGGATAATCTGATTCACACCCTGACTGCCATGCGCGTGCGCATCAAACAGGCCAGGCATCAATGTCTTGCCTTTGATATCGATAACTTTGGCGCCCGCAGGTACTTTTACCTCGCCGGCAGTGCCGACAGCTTTGATTTTATTGCCTTCAACCAGTACGACGCCATCCGGGATCACTTTGTCACCTTGCATCGTGATGACCTGACCACCAACAAAAGCAACCAGACCTTGCGGCTGGTAAGCGGCTGTGCTGAAACTGATATTCTGGCCATTGGCGACTTTAAACTTGTCGGCTGCTTTGTCGCTGCCTACGTCAAACACACTACTTAAGTTGGCGTGATAAAGTTCAGGGCCTAAATTCCAGTACAGCTGTTTGCTGTTGCCGCTCCAGCTGATGTTTTCGCCAGCGCGTACCGATAACTGCCGCACCGGGAATTGGGTGTCGCTGCCACTGATGTCAATGACCGCGCCGCGCTCGGCAAATGGCGTGACATAGACTTTAAAGCGATCGGCAAAAGCGACGTATTTGCCATCCGGTGACACTTTAAATTCAGTGCCATATTTGGCGCTGTATAAAGTGCGCTGGGTTTCGGTGGCAAGATCTATCGCCAGTAAGGTTGGTGACTGGCCATAATCCATGGCAAAAATCCGGTCGTTGCGGTCGGCAAAGTGCGGCGCAAAACCGTTGCGGCTGACCAGTTTCAGTGCGCCACCGGCGGTCGGCACTGTGTAAATACCGGTGTTTAACGACCAGCGTTTATCGAGCAGGCTGCCTGCGCCGCCTTTGCGGAATACCAGAGTTTTGCCATCCGGGCTAAATGAAGGCTCCAGGTATTTACCGGGTGCGCTGACCACAGTGCTGACTTGATTCGTCGTTAAATCAATGATTTTAATCTGACCCTGCTGTTGATCATGCCAGCTGACATAGACCAGTTTTTTGCCGTCGCGGGAAAACGCCGGATACAGCTCAAAGTGTTCGTTCTGCGCCGTCAGGCGCTGCGGCTTACCGCCTTTGGCGGCTACTTTATATAAGTGCCCGAGCGCTGAATACACCACAGTGTTGCCATCCGGCGAGGCCTGCACAAAACGCAGCATTTTCACGTCGATGTTGTCGTGGTCCAGCTCCTGTTTGAAACGCACCGCCTGTTGGATTTTTTTCTCCACATCCACTTTAAACGGGATAGCAGCCACTTGTTTGCTGGCGACATCCAGTTTCTGGATTTTACCGCCGGCCCAGAACACAATGGCTTTATTGTCCGGTGTCCAGCTCATCTGCGGATAAACACCATGAATGGCCCAGGTTTCCTGCATGTCGCGGTCGAGTTTACCGTACAGCTCAGTGGTTTCACCGGATTCTAAGTTATACAGCATCAACGTCGTCTGGAAATCGATACGGCGGATATAGGCGAGGAACTTGCCATCCGGGGACGGAGTTGGTCTGATGGCACCGCCGGCACCTTCTAACAACACGTCGATTTTGCCGGTCTCGCGCTCAAAGCGTTTGATGACATAAATGCCTTGCTCGGAGTCTTTGCTGTAATGGAAGGTCTTGCCTGGGGTGTCGTCCTGAGAAAAATACACATACTTGCCGTCCGGCGAAAAAGCCGGTTCGCCTAAGTCTTTTTCGTCGTTGGCTTTTTCCGTCAGCATCACGCCATTGCCGCCGGATTTGTGATACATCCAGACTTCACCGGCACCTAAAGAACGGGTATTGGTAAAATGTTTGCGCGCGACGATAAATTCGCCGTCCGGGCTCCAGGCCGGGCTATTGAGCAGACGGAAAGTTTCTTCAGTCACCGCATGGGCGTTGCTGCCGTCGGCGTTCATTAACCAGATATTGTCGCCACCACCTTCATCCGAGGTATAAGTGATGAATTTGCCGTCCGGGCTGAAACTGGGCTGCATTTGCCAGCCGATGTCCGACGTCAGACGCTTGGCGCTGCCGCCACTGACCGGCATCGTATAAATGTCACCGAGCAGGTCAAACACCAGGGTGCGGCCATCCGGGCTGATGTCGACGTTCATCCAGGTGCCGCTGTCAGTATTAATTTGTACCGTTTCGAATTTACCTTGTGGGGCGTTGACGTCCCATTCGGCTTTTTTATCAGCGGCTTCTGCCGGAATTAACGCTGCGCTGACACAAAGTGCCAATGCGGCGGGTTGCCATTTATTCATGCGCCATTTGTTCATAAAAGTCCCTGGGTTTGCTGTCTGCTGTGGCAGATCTGTGGAGGTAAAACTATCAAACTGCCACAGCCGGCACTGGAATGTAAGAGGGCGAATAACAGGCTGCGCCTGACAGGCACTTCACCGCGACAAACGTCGAATTTTACTACTTCAGAAGCTGCAGCATGTCCTAAAGCTTGTTTGTCGCGGGTCAAGCCGGCAAAATTTTGGCATACTGGCCGGAAAATAGCGGAGGCCCTGATGGATTCACCTTGTGTTGCATGCTGCAAACTCAATCAAGAGAAGATTTGTACCGGCTGCTATCGTCATATTGAAGAGATAGTCGACTGGAACAAAAAACCGGATGCAGAGCAACTGCAAATCCTTGAACGTTGTGCGGCGCGACGCCCGCAAGTGGATGCACAGCAAAGCCCGACGACCGCTATCACCTCTGTTGAATGGCAACAAACCAAACAAGCGTTGGCATTGAAGAAACAAAGCCAGCTCAGTTGATTTGGCGCAATTGCAAAGCTTGTTGGCAGTCTTGTGGGCTGTCAGACTAAAAGATTCATCGACACAAGGAGAGCGCATTGATTTTAGAAGCCGTCTGGATTGGGTTTGCTTTTAGCCTCGGCATGTTGGTGCGGCTTTGTGGTCTGCCACCATTGATTGGTTATCTTGCTGCTGGTTTTGCCATTACCGCCAGTACTGAAACCCTGCAACTACCGCAAGGCCACGCCATTATTGAACATGTGGCGCATTTAGGCGTGTTACTGCTGTTATTCACTGTCGGCCTGAAATTGAATGTGCGCAGTTTGCTCAAGCCAGAAGTACTGGGTGGCAGCCTGCTGCATTTTTCCTTATCCGCGTTGTTGTACGCACCGGTGATTTGGCTGGCTTTTGATTCCAGCTGGTGGCATGCGCTGATGCTGGGGGCTGCACTGGCGTTCTCGTCGACTGTATTGGCGGCCAAAGTGTTGGAAAGCAAACGTGAGATCCGTGCGTTTCACGGCCGGGTCGCGGTCGGCATTCTGGTGATGCAGGACCTCATCGCCATGGCGATGTTAAGCTTTTCCAGTGGTGTGACACCATCAATTTGGGCCTTAGCGGTACTGGCAGTGCCGTTATTGCGGCCATTATTGTTTAAGTTACTGGACTTAACCGGCCACGATGATCTGCAAATTCTGTTTGGTGTGCTGCTGGCTGTCGTTGTTGGCGGGATGGGCTTTCATGCGGTGGGGCTGAGTTCGGAACTCGGTGCACTGGTGTTTGGTGCAATGCTTGCCAAACACCCCAGAGCCGGCGAATTGTCTAAAACACTGTGGAGTTTAAAAGAATTTTTTCTGGTGGGCTTTTTCCTGCAGATTGGATTAGGCGGTTTGCCAGACACTTCGGCCTGGTGGTTTGCCGTGCTGATGTCTGTGATGTTACCACTCAAAGCAGCTTTGTTTTTTGCGCTGTTAGTGCTGTTTAAATTACGCGCCCGCAGTGCCTTTTTGTCTGGCCTTACACTGAGTAATTACAGCGAGTTTGCGCTGATTGTGGCCAGTGTGGCGCTGCCGCAGTTCCTGATCCCACTGGCGCTGACGGTCGCGTTGTCCTTTGTGATTTCTGCACCATTAAACCGCTATGCCCACCCGCTGTATGAGCGGCTGGCACACCGGCTGATCCCGCTCGAGCGCAACATCCATCACCCGGATGAGCAGCCTGTAACCCTTGGTGATGCCGAAGTACTGATTATGGGGATGGGGCGCACCGGCGGTGCTGCTTATGACTATCTGAAGCATAAAACTCATTTAGTTGGGTTGGATTCGGACCCGGCGCGGGTCCGGCAGTATCAGGAAGCTGGCGACAATGTGTTGTTTGCCGATGCGGAAGACCAGGTGTTCTGGCAGGGCCTGGATTTAGGCCGGATAAAAGCGGTGATCCTGTGTTTGAGCGACAGTGAAGCCAAGTTAATCGCAACGCAGAAATTACGCGCTACAGGTTTTGCCGGCTTAATAGTGTCACACTCCATGCAGCAGGATGAGGCCAGCAAAATAATGGCGGCCGGAGCCGACCACACCTATCTGACCATGTCTGAAGCCGGGTTGGGCCTCGCCGAACGGGTGCGCCAACATATCAGTTTGCCAGGCTGAGCCATCAGGCCGCAGCACAGACTGTCAGATTCTTATACAGAGATCAGGAAAAGACCCATCCGCAGCTTTTTTGTAAAGCGCCGGGTGGGTTGAATCACTTCAGCCTGGCGTCTTCCTGCCAGTTTTTTCTTTGCATGGCACAACTTATGCTTAGTTTTACGCCCAATTTCTGGCTGCAGCGCAGCACAAAACAACAAGAAGTCCGGGCAGGACGCAGAGGGAACGGGCATGCGTGTGCAAACCCATTTGATGTTTTATTTGGTGCTGGTGTTATTCAGTGTCGCCGGTATCTGGCGGCTCAGCGCGATGCCGGATTTTCAGCTGTTCGGTGAGCTGAAACACCGGGCTGTCATTGACGATAAGTGGATAGCGCTGACTTTTGATGACGGCCCGACGCCTGATAAAACCGAACAAATTCTGCAGATTCTGCAACAGGAACAAGTGCCGGCGACTTTTTTTCTGACCGGGCAAGAGGTTGCACAACATCCTGACTTATTAGGGAAAATTCTTGCCGCCGGCCATCAGGTCGGCAATCACAGTTACCACCATCAACGGCTGATTTTTAAAACACCGTCTTATATCAGTGCCGAGTTAGAGCAAACCGACGATTTGTTGCGCCAACATGGCGTCGACGGCGTGATTTATTTTCGCCCGCCTTACGGGAAAAAGCTGGTGTTACTGCCTTGGTATCTGATGAAACACCACAGGATCAGCGTCACCTGGGATGTCGCGCCGGAGAATTTCCCGAAGGTTGCCAAAGATCCGCAACTTCTGGCTGACCACACGGTGAAACATGCCAGAGCCGGTTCTATCATCCTGTTGCATGTGATGTATGACAGCCGGGCAGCAACAATGCAGGCAGTGCCCGACATTATCCGCCGCCTAAAGGCGCAGGGGTACCGCTTTGTCACAGTGCATGAACTGCTGAAAAAAGAGCAGGCAGTGAAAGGCTGAACAGGATAAAACCACCACAGTGATTGCGGTTTAGTCCAGCGTGCCAGCAGCGGCCGCGATATCAGTCTGATGTTGCTGACAGCACAGTACCAGTTGCTCCAAAGCCTGAACCACGGTCCCAACCGCCATACTGGCTGACTCAGGTTTACCCGCAGCCTGGGCCGGCGAGTAGGGGATATGGATAAAACCACCACGGCATTCCGACATCTCATTGATTTGATGCAATAAGCTGAACATCAGCGCATTGCAGACATAAGTGCCGGCACTGTAAGAAATCTGCGCTGGGATGCCGCACTGGAGCAGGTGTTGCCGGATTGCTTTAATCGGCAAGGTGGTAAAATACGCCGCCGGCGCTTTGTTAATGACCGGTTCACCGGAAGGCTGCGAGCCGCTGTTATCCGGGATCCGCGCTTCTATCAGATTGATAGCCACTTGTTCCAGACTAATCGCCGGGCGTCCACCCGCTTGTCCGACGCAAAGCACCAAGTCAGGCTGGAGCTTCCGGATTTCCTCCCGTAACAAATCGCCGCTGCGTTTAAATTCAACTGGCAGGATCAACGCTTGCCAACTGATACCGGCAGGGGCCTGTTGCCGGCAAAGCTGCAGTACTGCTTCTGCGCTGGGGTTGCTGCTCTCGCCGCCAAAAGGCTCAAAACCGGTCAATAAAACTTTCATCTGCACCTCCATCT
>CAMLNG010000024.1 GCA_946481195.1 uncultured Chromatiaceae bacterium | reverse complement strand
AAACTTCACCGTGCTGGATAGGGCTCATGGTGCCCGGATCGACGTTGATATACGGATCCAGTTTCAGCATCGTGACCTTCAGGCCACGTGCTTCTAAAATTGCCGCTAATGATGCAGCTGCAATGCCTTTACCTAAAGATGAGACAACCCCACCCGTCACGAAGATGTATCTTGTAGTCATGAGACCCCTGAGACAACGTTGAATTTAATGGACCAATAGCTACAGGCAATCTGAAATCAGCTTGGAGACTTCGGACTGCAGGATATTGGTATCAGGACGGGCGGAAAGTATAACAAAGCCGCTGCGCAGGCTCAATCAAAAAGCCGGCGCCGAACCGGCTTATTTCAACAATACGACGCTAAAGCCTTGTCAGGACTGCGTTTTATGCAAGCGTTTAACCTCATCCCACAAAGCGTCCATTTCAGCCAGATCACTTTGTTGGGGGGTTTTGCCCCGCTGAGCCAAATGTTTTTCCACATCGCGAAAGCGCCGCTCAAACTTCTGATTGGCGCTTCTGAGTAAGGTCTCCGGCTGAAACCCGGCTTTGCGCACGACATTGACCAGCGCGAACATCAAATCGCCCATCTCTTCGGCCAGAGCCGCCTGATCTTGTTGCGGAGCGGACATTTCTGCTTCGACTTCTGCGATTTCTTCACGGACTTTGTCCCAGCAACCGGTTAAATCCGGCCAATCAAAGCCGACGCTGGCACAGCGTTTTTGCAGTTTATAAGCGCGGGTCAGCGCCGGTAAACCCGTTGGCACATTATCCAGCACACTGTGCTGGCCACTATCACCGCGCTCTGCCGCTTTGATCGCTTCCCAACCCTGTAAGGCTGTGATCGCATCGGCGGGTGCTGCTGCGGATGCTTCAGCCGATGCATCCGGAAATACATGCGGGTGACGGCGGATCAGTTTGTCGCAAATCGCCCGGACACAGTCATCAAATTCAAACCGGCCTTGCTCTTTGCCAATCTGGCTGTAAAACACCACTTGAAATAACAAATCGCCAAGTTCATCAGGTAATTCATCGATAGCGCCGCGCTCAATAGTGTCTGCCACTTCGTAGGCTTCTTCCAGCGTGTATGGCACTATGCTTTGGTAGGTCTGGGCTTTGTCCCAGGCACAACCCTGCTCTGGGTCGCGTAATGTCGCCATAATGGCAAGTAGGTCGTTGATATTTTTTGACATCAGTTGAATTCCGGGGATGAATGCGACCGGTATCGCCGCTACAGCAGGCGATACCGGTTCATGGAGTCTACAGCGAGCGCTTCGCCTCAATCACATCGTCAATCTGACTGACCTTGGTCAGCAATTTGTTCAGTGAATCCAGGTTATACAGTTCGAGTGTCATATAAATAGTCGCCGTTTGCCGCGATACATCGGAGTTACTGCTCATGCGCAGCACGTTGGCCTTTTCATTGGCCAGAATGCTGGTGATATCACGCAATAAACCGTTGCGATCGTGTGCGACGATGCGGATGCTGGCTTCATAACCTGAGGCATATTGGTCGCCCCAGGCCGCTTCTACCACTCGCTCCGGGTGCTGTTCCTGCAGGTTTTTGAACTGATCACAATCATCGCGGTGCACGGCAATACCCCTGCCCTGCGTGATGTAACCAATAATGGCATCACCAGGCAATGGCTGGCAGCAACCCGCCATATGCGTCAGCAGATTACCGACGCCCTGCACCACCACATGGCTTTTGCTTTGCGTCTGCATCGGCTTGGAAATAAGCCGCGGGTCAATTTCTGGTACGTCATGTTTGTTATGCAGGCTTTGAATGTAATTAATCACTTGCGTGACTTTAATCTCACCGCCACCGATGCCAACCAGCAACTCTTCCATGGAATTGACATTAAAACGCTGCAGCACTTTGACCGGCTGATCTAAAGGCACATTCAACCGGGCGAGCTCGGTATCCAGTAACTCTTTGCCGGCCGCGTAGTTTTTATCGCGGTCCTGCAAGCGGAACCAATATGGCACTTTAGAGCGCGCCCGGCTTGATTTCAGGTACCCCAGATTTGGGTTTAACCAATCCCGGCTTGGATTCGGTTCACGGCCGGTCAGAATTTCAACCTGATCGCCCGTTTTCAGCTGATAGGTAAAAGGCACAATACGGCCGGAAATTTTGGCGCCTATGCAGCGATTGCCAACATTTGAGTGCACATAATAGGCAAAATCGAGCGGCGTTGAGCCAAGCGGTAAATCGACAATGTCACCTTTTGGCGTAAATACATAAACCCGGTCTTCGGTGACCTGATTGCGCAATTCCTCGGCCAGTGAGGAATCAACGACTTCTTCCTGCCAGGCCAGAATTTTGCGCAACCAGCCGATTTTCTCGTCTAAGGCGCCTTCGCGGCCGGCCGGGCCACCTTCTTTATAACGCCAGTGCGCCGCCACGCCGAGTTCTGCATCTTCGTGCATCTGCCGGGTGCGGATTTGAATTTCAATAGGGCGGCCCTGCGGCCCCAATACGACCGTATGGATAGACTGGTAACCGTTTTGCTTTGGCGTCGCGATGTAATCGTCAAATTCTTTCGGTAAATGCTGCCAGCTGGTATGGACGACGCCGAGCGCGGCATAGCAGTCCTGTACCCGTTCAGTCACTATCCGCACGGCGCGGATGTCGTACAACTGGTCAAAGGCCAGATGTTTTTTCTGCATCTTTTTCCAGATACTGAAAATATGTTTAGGCCGGCCATATACCTCACAGTCAAGCTTTTCGACAACCATCTGGTCGCGCACCGCCTGGACAAAATCGCGCATGTATTGCTCGCGATCGAGGCGTTTTTCTTCGAGCTGGCTGGCAATTTTTTTATAAACCTGCGGATGCAGATAACGAAAGGCCAGATCCTCCAGCTCCCACTTCAGCTGACCAATCCCCAGCCGGTTAGCCAGTGGCGCAAAAATCGCATTGGTTTGTTTTGCCGCCAGCACCCGGGTTTCTTCGTCGGCGTTTTTCACATCACGCAGATAGCAGATTTGTGCGGCCAGTTTGATGACAACAGCGCGTACGTCTTCAACCATGGTCAACAGCATTTTGCGCAGGTTATCGGCTTGCTGTGCATTCGGGGCCTGGTTCGGCCCGACCGGAATAGTGCGGATCGCTTCCATCTGGTCCACCGCATGCAGCATGTTGCATACCGGCGCATCAAAATGAGCATCAAGTGTGGTTGCATCCAACAGCCTGGCTTCAATCAGCGGAAACAATAAAGCTGCGGTCAGGGCGTCTTTATCCATACGTAAATCCGCCAGGATCTCGACCATTTCCCAGCCGGTACGCACCTGCGGGCAGGTCGCTTCAGTCAGCTCCTGCTGATTCAGCCACTCACCTGCCGCCAACAGACAGGCGATTTTTTTCTCACTCAGCCCAAGAGAAGTCAGCCAGGCCGATGTTTCTCCTGCATTGTATTCCGTGCTGTGTGAGTGCCGGACCGTGACCATGCTTACCTCGAAATATTCAGCGAATTAATTTTCAGCTCAGTTCAAACAATGCCATCAGTTCCAGATGACTGGTATAGGGGAACATGTCCATCACCCCAATTTTGCGGATTTGATAGCGATTTGCCAGTAACACCCGCGCATCGCGGGCAAAAGTGGCCGCGTTACAGGAGACGTACAATATCTGTGCCGGTTTGAGTTTGGCGACCTCATCAACGGCTCCGGCAGCGCCGGCCCGGGCAGGGTCCAGAATCACCTTGTGATATTTACTGTGGCTCCAGGGCTGCCCTTGCCACGCCAAATGCAAATCACCCTGCATAAAACTGCAATTGTCGTAGCCATTCAGTGCCGCATTGGCGTTGGCCCGTTGCACCATTTTGGCCACACCTTCAACCCCGGTGACGCTAGCCACCAACGGCGCGAATGCCAGACTAAAATTACCGATACCACAATACAAATCAAGCACTTGATCAGACTTTTCCGGCATAAGCCATGCGATTGCCTGCGCTACCATCGCCTGGTTCACGCGGGCATTGACCTGAATAAAATCTGTCGCATCAAACTGCAGCCGCTGACCAGAGGACAGCTGATATTCTGGCTGGGGGGTAGCCGGTTGCCAGGCAACAAACTCATCACTTTGCGGCTCGCCTATCCACCAGGCTTCTGGCCATGCCGCTTTTAACAACGCTTTATCCGCATCGGCCAGCGGCCTGATATGCCGGATCACCACAAACGCCTGACCATCTGCGTCCAGTACTTCTGCATGGGTGACTGCACTGCCGTGCTGCAACTGTGGCAAGGTGGTGCGCAGCACAGACAACACCGGTGCGATAACCGGACTTAACACCATACAAAACGGGATATCAAGGATTTCCTTGCTACCGGCCTTACGGAATCCTACCTGAAACTGCCGGCTGTTCTTGTCAAACCAGACGCCAATCCGGGCTTTGCGCCGATAAGCACTGCTGTCGGCTGTCAATGCGCTCTGCCAGGGTAATTCGGCGACTTTAAGTTGATGAGTCAGCAGGCCGGCCACCGCCTGTTGCTTCAGTTGCAAGGCTGTTTCCGGTGCCACAAACTGCAGCTGACAACCGCCACACTCTGCGGCAGATGGACATTGAGGTTTGACCCTTGCAGCTGACGGCTGCAGCACTTTTTGTACCTGTGCCCGGCTATAGTCTTTTTTCTGTTCAGTGATCCGGCACTGCACCTGTTCCCCCGGCAACGCAGCTTCGACAAAACAAATCTTGCCCTGGTGGGTACTGATGCCCTGCGCTTCATGATCCCAGCGCTGGATCTCTAAGATGGCATGTTGAGGCAAATTGTTTTTTTTCTTTGTCTGATAGATGCTTACCATAAATTCCGTTCGGGCCTTGCCTGTGCTGTTCTGCAGTTTACCCCGGAAAACCACATAGGTTTTTCGCGGGTCTTATGTCATGATAAATTACCGATAGCCCATTGTAGCAAGCAGCGCCCCAGATGACGAAAATTGCTTTACGCGATTGGATCCTGTTAATCACTTTGTTGCCGACTTTTTTGGCCAGTGCCGGCCTTGGCGGTTACTTCAGTTACGTGCGTTATGCCGATTTATCACGTTATCTGGCCGATCAGGCGACCAACATCGCCGAACCTCTGGCGATTGCCTCGGCTTATGGTCTGCTGCAGCAAGACAAAGCCTATTTACAGCGCTTACTCGATGTCAGTCACCGTAAAAACTCACCGCTGGTGCGGACCATTGCTATCTTTGACCACCAGCATCATCTGGTCGCCAGTTCCAATCTGCACAAAGATTTCGCCGAATTGCGCTTAAGCAACGATAGTGCGCTGCCAGATCTGCCTCAGTTGAGTCAGCAGGAAAATTACCTGCTGATCCGCGCTCCAATCCAGCTGGAGATGAGTGAAATTCAGGCGCTGGCACTGAGTGCCCGTAGCAATGACCACCAGACTTTACAGTTATTGCGCACTGAAGGCCGCCTCGGTTATGTCCTGGTGCAGGTGGACAAAGACAAAGTGATGCTGGCGCAGCAGAGCTCCCTGTTAGTGACCGCTTTGCTGGTGCTGTTATCCCTGACTCTGGCGCTGATGTTGAGCCTGCGTTTACTCAGCAAACTCAGTCAGCCACTGCAACAGCTGCTGGCGCAAATTGAACGCCTGGCCGAAGGCCGCTTTGAAAAACACCTGGAACAACCTTTTATCGGCGAGTTTGACCTGATGCGCCTTGGCGTCAATCAGCTCGCCAACGAGCTAAAGCACTATAAAGACGAGATGCAGCATACGGTTGACCAGTCCACCAGCGATTTAATCCAGACCATGGAGCAGCTGGAAATGCAAAACGTGGCGCTGGATATGGCGCGGCGTAAGGCGCAGGACGATAACAAACTGAAGTCTGAATTCCTCGCTAAAATGAGCCACGAACTGCGCACGCCACTGAACGGCGTATTAGGTTTTACCCGGCAGCTGCTGAAGACGCAGTTGACTCACCATCAGCAGGATTATCTCAATACCATCCAGAAATCCGCCAACAGCCTGCTGTCGCTGGTTAACGACGTACTGGACTATGCGAAACTGGAAGAAGGCCGGATGCCGATTAACCCGGAACCCTTTTCTATCCGTGACTTAGTGCATGATTCGGTCGAGTTACTGGCAGTCAACGCCTTCGATAAACAACTTGAACTGGCGCTGCAAATTGACGCCGATGTACCTGATGCGCTGATTGGCGACCCACTGCGGATCAATCAGGTGTTGATGAATATCGCCGGCAATGCGATTAAATTTACCGAACATGGCAGCATTGTGATCCGGCTGCAGCATCAGCCGACCAACGATGATAAAGTTCTGCTGCATTTTGAGATTCAGGACACCGGTATCGGCATAGCACCGGCACAACAGGAACAACTATTTCATGGTTTTGCTCAGGCCGACGGCAGCATAGGTCGCCGTTACGGCGGCACCGGGCTTGGCCTGATTATCTCCCAGCGGCTGGTCGAAGCCATGGGCGGGCAAATTGGTTTTCACAGTAAAGCCGGCGAAGGTTCAACCTTCTGGTTTAGTCTGGCCTTGTCGGCGCATCATCTGAGCGTCAGCGAACCTTTACCGGTGCAGTTACTGCGGCAAAAAACCGTCTTGTACCTGGAACCACAGCAGCACTCACGTGAATCCACACTGAGTTTATTAAACAGTTGGGGATTAAGGGTGTCCGCCTGCGCAACCCCGGCGCAGTTACAACAGGCGCTGGCGCAACAGGACCAGTTTGATATTGCCCTGATTGGTCGCACTGTGTCGTTGGATCAGCTGAATCCTATTGTTGAGCTGATCCGGCAAATAAAACCCCATTGCCAATATCTGTATCTGCTGGTGAATTCACTGTCACCCAATTTGCGTGAAGCTTTACTGCAGAGCGGCGCGCAGGCCTGTCTCGCCAAACCAGCGCACCAGCGTAAATTGGCGGCGACGCTGGCACGCCCCTACAACCAGCAGCAAGTGGTGGCGACGCCATCGCCCAGTCAGCCCAAAGCGCGGTTGCGGGTGCTGACGGTCGATGATAACGAAGCCAATTTAAAACTGATTAACGCGCTGCTTGGCGAACTGGTCGAAACGGTTGATTCGGCAACGCAGGGCGCCGAAGCCTGGCAACTGGCATCTCATGCCCATTACGACGTCATTTTTATGGACATTAATATGCCGGTGATGGACGGCGTCACCGCCTGCCAGCGTATTCAGCAAAGTTCGCTGAACGAAGAAACACCGATCATCGCGGTGACAGCGCACACGCTGCCCGGCGAGCGCGAACGCCTGCTGAATCTGGGGTTCTGTGAGTTTTTAAGCAAGCCGCTCGATGAGCAAATGCTGCAATTCGCCCTCAAGGAATGTTGCCCTGCTTTTAGTCTGCCACAGCTCAGCACAGTGTTTGCCGCAGCGCCATCCTCCGCCCCGGCACCTGTGTTGCCGCAAAGCCGTCATGTCGATTGGGAGCTGGCGTTACAACGGGCGGCGGGCAAAACCGAACTGGCCAGAGACATGCTGCAATTGCTGTTGGCCAGCCTGCCTCAGACTCTGGCAGATTTAGAGAAATACCGCGAGAGTAATCAAAAAGATGCGTTGATCCAGCTGGTGCATAAGCTGCACGGTGCCACTTGTTATACCGGGGTACCGCATATCAAGGCGCTGAGCGAAACCATCGAAACTCAGCTGAAAACCGGCGCGACTCTGTTGCAACTGGAACCTGAACTATTTGATTTAGCCGATCAGCTGCAGGATTTGCTGGCCGAATCGCAACAGTGGAGTTTCTGAGACCGGCATTTCTGCAACTGGTCATTCTGCGGGGTGCGTCAGGATTCCAGGATCACAGTAGCCATAGCAAAAGCTTGCTCGTCACTGATCGACAACCAGGTGTGACGTAAACCCAGGCTGGCGGCAAGCTCTGCCGCAGCGCCGGTCAGCTCCAGTACCGGGCGGCCCGCCTCGTCATTGCGGGTATTAAAATGCTGAAACGAAATACCCCGGCCGATACCGGTCCCCAGGGCTTTCGCTGCCGCTTCTTTCGCCGCAAAGCGCTTGGCAAAATAACGTGCCGGTTGGGCATGCGCCGCGTAAATTTCTTGCTCTTCAGCCGTCAGCACACGCTGGATCAGCCGCGGTGAACGCGCCAGGCTTTGTTCAATCCGGCTGATCTCCACAATATCAGTACCAAGGCCGAGAATAGCCATCAGCGCCGCGCCTCAACCATCAGACGTTTCATTTCTGCCACCGCAGGACCAAGGCCTGTAAAAATCGCCTGCGCAATAATAGCGTGGCCGATATTCAGTTCATGCATTTGCGGAATGGCCGCAATCGGCTGCACATTATGCACATGCAGGCCATGACCGGCGTTAACAATTAAGCCCAGCGACGCGGCATATGCAGCGGCGCTGCGAATTCGCTCTAATTCCGCCTTTTGCTGTTTCGGACAGGTCGCATCGGCATAAGCGCCGGTGTGAATTTCGATATAAGGTGCGCCACTGCGGGCTGCTGCTTCGATCTGTTTGTGATCAGCATCGATAAACAGCGACACCAAAATATTGTTACTGCTGAGTTCATCCACCGCAGTTTTGATCCGGTCAAACTGACCGGCAATTTCCAGCCCACCTTCGGTGGTCAATTCCTGGCGTTTTTCCGGCACCAGACAGCAAAAATGTGGTTTCAACTCCAGCGCGATACGCAGCATTTCATCGGTCAGACCCATTTCAAAATTCAGCCGGGTCTGAATAGTCTGGCGCAGCAAAAACACGTCGCGGTCCTGAATATGGCGGCGGTCTTCGCGCAAATGCACAGTGATACCATCGGCACCGTGTTGTTCAGCCAGCAAAGCGGCATGCACAGGCTCCGGATATTGACTGCCACGGGCCTGACGCACTGTGGCGACGTGGTCGATGTTAACGCCTAAATAAATCGGTTGCATGAATTCTCCGTCACACGCCAAAGCGTGAAAAAATCAGTCTTGCCGGAACAGACTGCGACTATGCAGTGGTGCCTGGCCCAAAAACGGCCGCAGCAACTGCCGGTTTAATTGTTTGGCGCAGCGTAAACTGCTGCTGTGCCAGTCGCCCTCACTGATAGCGAGCAGATCGGCGCCCAAAAAGCCCTGTGGTGCAGTGACAAAACCATATTCATGTTGCCACTGATAATAACGGCCACTGTCTAACAGCTCGCCCTCTGCATCGACACTACAATCCACCGGTACACCAAGCTCCTGCAACAACAATAGTTCTGACTGGCGCAGCACTTGCTCAAGTTGCGGTCTGGCCAGCGCATGATTGCCGGCAGTTTGCAAAGCCCACAGACTCTGAATGCCCTGCCGGTAGATATCAAACAAAGTGTCGGCTTGCGCCTGGGCCGGGAATAGCCGGCAAATCAGTTCATTCAGATACATCGCACTGAACAGCCATTCGCCCTGCAGTGGCAAAGCGGCCTGTTGCTCTTCAATGCGCCTGACTGTACTGAGTTCGCTCTGGCCGCTCAGTTCAACCCAATACAAACAAAACAGCGGCCATGTCGTTCGGCCGCTGTGTTTTTTCGCTGGCCGGCGGGCGACTGCCCTCACCCTGCCCTGCCCCGGGATCAACAGATCCAGCAGCAACTTTTGGTCCTGAAAGGCCACGCTGTGCAGCAAATAGGCTGAAACGGCGTGTCCGTTCATTAATCTTCGCCGTAACCCAGACTGCGCAAGGCGCGCTCGTCATCAGCCCAGCCGGATTTCACTTTGACCCACATCTGCAAAAACACTGGCTGTTCAAACAAATCTTCCATGTCTTTACGCGCTTCAGAAGCAATGGTTTTAATCCGCTCGCCGGCTTTACCAATCACCATGCGTTTTTGTGTATCGCGCTCCACCAGAATAAGCGCTGCGATGTGGTAGTGCTTTTCTTCCCATTTAAAACGTTCGATTTCAACCGTCACCGAATAAGGCAACTCGTCACCGAGAAAACGCATCAGCTTTTCGCGGACGATTTCGGAGGCCATAAAACGCTGCGAGCGGTCGGTGATGTAATCTTCCGGGAAGAAAAACTCGCATGGCGGTAACTGGCTGTGCACGATTTCCCGCAGTTTGCTGACATTTGTGCCTTTTTCCGCAGACAAAGGCACAATTTCCAGAAACTGTAACTGGCTGCCAAGCCACTGCAAATGCGGCAGCAGCTCTTCTTTGTCTTTATATAAATCGACTTTATTGACCGCCAGGATCACCGGTTTTTTCGCCACGATTAAGCGGTTTAACACCATCTGGTCGTCGTCTGTCCAGCGCGTGCCTTCCACCACAAAAATCACCAGCTCGACATCTAAAATCGACGTCGCAGCGGCTTTATTCATCAGCCGGTTAATCGCGCGTTTTTCTTCGCTGTGCAGACCCGGCGTGTCGACATACACCGTCTGATAGTTGCCAACGGTATCGATACCGACAATACGGTGACGTGTCGTTTGTGGTTTTTTCGAGGTAATACTGACTTTCTGGCCAATCAGCTGATTAAGCAATGTCGATTTACCGACGTTTGGCCGGCCGACAATAGCAACCAGCCCGGCAAAAGTTTCACCGGCGGTTTCTTGTAACAGATCATTCATGTTTGAGTTGCTCCAGGATGGCCTGAGCACAATCCTGCTCAGCTTTGCGTCTTGAACTGCCACTGGCCTGCACCGCCTGACGTCCGGCTACAGTACAGCGGACAGTAAACGTCTGGTCATGTGCTTCGCCTTCGATGGCGATCACTTCATAGTGTGGCAGAGCCAGACGCCGGCCTTGCAGATATTCCTGCAACAAGGTTTTTGAATCTTTTTGTACACCAGGTTCGATGCTGTGCAAGCGGCTGCCGAACCATTGCAGAATTCGCTCTTTGCAAGCTTCGGCGCCTGAATCCAGATAAATCGCGCCGAGCACCGCTTCGACCGCATCGGCCTGAATGGATTCACGCCGCGAGCCACCGCTTTTTAATTCACCTGGGCCTAAACGCAAATGCTGGGCAATGTCCAGCTCACGGGCAATTTCAGCCAAAGTCACGCCTTTGACCAGCGAGGCGCGCATCCGGGTCAGGTCACCTTCGCGGGTTTTCGGAAAATTCTGAAACAGTGCTTCGGCGATAACCAATCCAAGGATGGCATCACCGAGGAATTCCAGCCGTTCGTTATGCTGGCCTTTACAACTGCGGTGTGTCAGCGCCTGCTCAAGCAAGGCGCTGTTGTTGAACTGATAACCGAGCTTTTTCTCAAGTTTACTTAAAGGAGGTAACATTCCCGACCTTATTCAATAGTGCCAAGGCGTTCAAAGCGTACGCCAACCGGTACCCAGCTGGGCAACCAGTGATTTGGATCTTCGCTGAATTCAAAACTCATCCAGATAAAGACCGCTTTACCCACCAGATTCTGCTCTGGGACAAAACCCCAGTAACGGCTGTCGCGGCTGTTGTCACGATTGTCTCCCATGACAAAATAATGGCCTTCCGGCACGACAAACTCATTGCTGGCCACGCCAGGCTGACGGTAATAATTATGGATCGGTTCCGGCAACATGGCATTTTGCAGAATGTCATAAGATTTAGTCAGATTCTGCTCAGTGAAGCGTTTCAGCGGGTATGGCCCTAAGAAAAACTCCCCTTCGTTTTTAAATTCCTGCCGCAGTGGTTCTACGGTCGGGCATGGCTGATTGCCCGACTTGTCACAAGCACGCTGAATAAACAACTGCTTGTTTTTGTAAATGATTTTGTCACCAGGTAAGCCAATGACCCGTTTGATGAAATCTGAGGTTGGGTCTTCCGGGTATTTAAACACCGCGATATCACCATGTTCAGGTTTGCCGGTCTCTACTAAAGTGCTGCGCCAGACCGGGTCTTTGATGTCGTATGAAAACTTCTCAACCAGGATAAAATCACCGACCAATAAGGTTGGCATCATAGAGCCAGACGGAATTTGGAACGGCTCATAAATAAAAGAGCGGAAAATGGTGATGATGGCGATCAGCGGGAAAATATCCCGAGCCGTTTCAGTAACATATGGTAAAGGCGCATCTTTGGCGCGTTTTGGTTTAAACACTAAAGTATCGATTAACCAAATTAAACCCGACACCAGTGTCAGGACGACCAACAGTATTGCAAAATATCCAGCCATGAGATTCTCGTTCCTCGTTCAGATAACTATCTGAGCTTACTGAAAATTGCAGGCCGCTGGCGAGCGCCCTGCCGGATTATATTGTTACCAGCTGTAAGTCCGTTTTGCAGAAAAAACAAAGCACCGGCTGTTGCTGCGGTGCTCTGAGGTGCATGGCGGGCTTGTTATTTACCGACTTTCAGGATGGCCAGGAACGCCTCTTGCGGCACTTCCACGTTACCGACCTGTTTCATCCGTTTTTTACCTTCTTTCTGTTTCTGTAACAGCTTTTTCTTCCGGCTGACGTCACCGCCATAACACTTGGCTAAGACGTTTTTCCGCAGCTGTTTAACCGTGGTACGGGCAATCACATGCGCGCCAATCGCTGCCTGGATGGCAATATCAAACATCTGACGTGGGATCAGTTCTTTTAACTTTTCCGCCAGTTCGCGGCCGCGGCTTTGGGCAAAATCGCGGTGACTGATAATCGCCAGTGCATCGACACGCTCACCGTTGATCAGAATGTCTACGCGTGACATGTCTGACACCTGGAAACGCTTGAATGAATAGTCGAGTGAGGCATAACCACGACTGGTCGATTTCAGCCGGTCAAAGAAGTCCATCACCACTTCAGCCATCGGCAGCTCGTATACCACTGCAACCTGGCGGCCGTGGTAACTCATATTGATCTGCACACCGCGCTTTTCAATACAGAGGTTGATAACGTTGCCTAAGTATTCCTGTGGTACCAGAATATGGGCTTCGACGATAGGTTCACGGATTTCATCGATATTACCCACCGGCGGCAGGTCGCTCGGGTTATCCACCATCACCACTTCACCGGCTTTGGTCAACACTTCATATACGACTGTTGGCGCTGTGGTAATGAGGTCCAGGTCGTATTCACGCTCCAGACGTTCCTGAATGATTTCCATATGTAACATGCCAAGGAAACCAATACGGAAGCCAAAACCCAATGCGCTGGAACTTTCTGGTTCATAGAACAATGACGAATCGTTTAAGCTGAGTTTCTCTAAGGCATCGCGGAAATCTTCATAGTCATCCGAAGACACCGGGAACACACCGGCATAAACCTGTGGTTTGATCCGCTTAAAGCCAGGTAAAGGCTCAGCGGCCGAGTTTTTCGCTAAGGTCAGCGTATCGCCAACCGGCGCGCCTTTGATTTCTTTGATACCGGCGATGACAAAACCTACTTCGCCTGTGCTCAGAATACCTGTGTTGGTGGCTTTTGGCGTGAAGATACCGACCTTGTCGACTTCATACACGGCACCGCTGGACATGATTTTGATTTTGTCTTTAGCCTGGATTTTACCGTGTTTGACACGCACTAAAGACACAACACCCTGGTAAGGGTCGAACCAGGAGTCGATGATCAAAGCTTGTGTCGGAGCGTCAACATCACCTTCCGGGCATGGAATGCCTTTGACGATAGTTTCCAGCACATCTTCAATACCCACACCGGTTTTGGCTGAACACTGCACTGCGCCAACCGCTTCGATACCGATAATGTCTTCGATTTCTTCGGCAACACGGTCAGGCTCAGCCTGTGGTAAGTCGATTTTGTTCAGAACCGGTAATACTTCGAGGTTCATTTCCAGCGCGGTGTAACAGTTGGCGACTGTCTGTGCTTCAACGCCCTGACCAGCGTCAACCACCAGCAGCGCACCTTCACAGGCAGCGAGCGAACGGGAAACTTCATAGGTGAAGTCAACGTGGCCCGGTGTGTCGATAAAATTCAGCTGATAAGTTTCGCCATCTTTGGCTTTGTAGTTCAGCGTGACGCTCTGGGCTTTAATGGTAATACCACGTTCACGTTCCAGATCCATTGAATCCAGTACTTGTTCCTGCATTTCCCGGTCAGACAGACCGCCGCAGAACTGGATCAGTCGATCCGATAAAGTCGATTTACCGTGGTCAATGTGGGCGATCACCGAGAAGTTACGGATGTGGGATATTTTAGACATTTTTTCCAATCAAAACTGAGCTGTGAAGCAGCAAGTGAATTCGCAGGCGGTCAGGCCGCTGCGCCTTGCGGCAGATTAAAATTGCCGCGAATTGTACTCTAATTCCCTGCTGCTTGCACTGTGTTCTTCAAGCAGAGCGACCTGTTGCTGGCACTTGTGTCACCGCAAGGTCAGGTAGGACCCGGACTAACTGAATTTGTAACTGACCTGCCCGGCCCCGTTCGATTCGCTGTACGCTGCGAAACACCGCTGCAGTAGCGAGTATAGCGCCAGCAAGGGCCGCTAATTCATGCCATTGCAGCAACTGACCAAGCAAAAGGGTTGCGATAAACACGGCTAATGGTAATAAATAAACCAGCAACGCAGAGCCAAGAATAGCGCCGGGCGACACACTGATCTCGACCTGTTGTCCGGGTAATAGTGTCGCGGCGCCGGCCAGAAACAGCTGCTGTTGGCGCACTGGCAGCGCTTTGGCAACCAGACCACTACTGCAACTATCCTGCTGATTACAGCCGCTGCAACTGGTGGAAAGCGGCGTGCTGAGCCAAACGCCATCATCGTCCTGCCGCAATACGGTCGCGGTGACCAGCAAAGTCTGCAGCGCGACAGTCTCTGGTTGCCGTGGCGTATGGCAGGATTTATCTTCAGAAGGTGTGATCATGGACAAAGCTCAAGCTGAGGCAGAGCACGATTCTATCGGAGCCGGTGCTGGATCTCAATGCGGCGACTGAACTGTTCAGTGCCGCACTGTGCAGAATTATTCGACCGCAGCGGCCAGCTTAGCCGCCAATTCCGGACGCAGAGGACCAATAACTGTCACATCCAGATTTTGCCGGGTGGTTACCAAAATAGTCGTAGCGCCATCTCTGAGCTGCTGTTCCGGCAAACGCGCTGTCGGTTGCACAAACACCGAAATCTGATGCAAACCATCGCTCAGCAACCAGTTCGCCAGTACAGGGACACTGCGGGTACTGACCGGCGCCTGCTGCGCCAGCAGCTGATAGCCCGGCGGGATCCAGTTCAGTCTGAATTGATCTTGTGGCGCCTGGCTTTGAGCCAGCGCATGCGGCTGCTCGGGTAATTGAGCACTGATCAGACTCTGCAGCTCCGCCGGTAAGCTGGGTTTTAACTGCAGATGCACTACCATCCAACGGTCCAGTACCAAATTTTGTTCATCAACAGTATCAACCCGCAGTGGGAAGCCAGTCTCCGCATCCTGCCATAGCCAATAACTGTAGCGACTGGTATCGCGGGCACTCAGCCTCAATAGCTGAGCGGTGCGGCCTGATAAAGGTACGCTGCTACCCGGCACTATGTCATATAGCTGCTGAATCACCGGCAACGGTTCAAACAAAATGGCAGGCAGTTCTTTAATCGAATCGTTTTGCGTGACTATCACGGGCGCATCAGGTGCGGCGTAATAAACTTTATCACCACGGCGGAAAGTGTCAGTACCAACGCCATCTTGTAACAATAACCGTTCCAGCTCCAGCGGTACTGACAAGGAACCAGACTGCTCATGAATACCGTGCAGCCAACGGTAAGTGATCAGCTGATTGGGTCTGACCTGGACAAAGGAGACGTCAAAATTGAACTTGCGCACTGCTTGTTGAGTGCGATCAAACTGCTGCCAGTCGTCGGCCAGCGCCGACAGACTGCAGAGTGCAAGGGCCAGACTGCAGAACCAGCCGGCACTGATACGGAATGAGGTCAGACTCACTGTTGTTGACCTTTACCCTCATCCGTCGTGTCTTTTTTAACTTGCTGAGCAGCAGCCTGTTCCATCAGACGGATTTGTTGCTGACGCGCCTGCATCAGTTCCTGCAGCCGGCGTTGTTGTTCCAGCTGCTGCTGTTGCTGCTGCGGGGTAAAACGGGATTCGACTGAAGTCTGGCTCAGACTTACAGGCGCTGCGACACCGCCGATCGGGCTGGTTTGCAGCACAGGCAGCGGCGTGGTCAGTGCATCATCCGGTTTCTGCTGAGTTTGTTGCACGCCAACCACCGCGACAATGGCCACACCTGCAGCTATTGCACCTTGCATCAGCATTTTCCACCAGCCCTGATTCGCAGCTGGCTGATTGCCGCTGACTGCACTCGCAGTGACCTGCTGTAATGCAGGGACTGTTTCGGCGATCAGCTGATGACTATCTTCCAGTTCCAGCGTGGCAGCGAAACGGTCAGCAAAATCGACGTCAAGCTGTGGCGCCAATTCCTGCCGGATCACTGAACCCGCCAGCTGATAACGTAACCAACTGGCCTGTAATTGTGGATCAGACAATAACGAATCGAGCTGCTCTGCACTGACGCTTTGATTATCACTGGCCGCGGACAGCCATTCTTGATGTTCAGACGACATACTAATTCCTGTCTTCGTTGATAAATCAGCCAACAAGTGGCTTCAACTGGGTGTCTATCGCTTCCCGGGCTCTGAAGATCCGGCTGCGGACGGTACCGATTGGGCACCCCATCACCTCAGCAATTTCTTCATAACTCAGACCGTCTAACTCGCGCAACGTGATAGCGGTGCGCAATTCTTCCGGTAATTTTTCTATCGTGTCGAAAACGACCTGGCGGATCTCTTCGGTTAACAGCAACTTTTCCGGTGA
>CAMLNG010000023.1 GCA_946481195.1 uncultured Chromatiaceae bacterium | reverse complement strand
GCATCTGCCACCTGTACATTGGCATCATATGAACGTGATGCGGAAATCATATTAGCCATCTCTTCCATAACGTTGACATTCGGCTTGTAGATAAAACCGTTTTCGTCTGCCAAAGGGTGGGATGGGTTATATTCCTTATTCAGCGGCGCATCGCTTTCGACCACCCCCAGCACTTTGACGCCTGCGCCTTGTTCAGACATGGCGTTATCAAACTCAGCAGCAAACACCGGATGACGGCCACGATAGGTAGTTTCCAGATTACTGCTGACACTTTCTGCGTTGGCAATATTACTGGCTGTGGTATTGAGCCGAAGTGCCTGAGCAGTCAGGCCCGTGCCGGCGATATCAAAGACTCGGTAAAGGCTCATCAGGACTGTCCTCCTAAAGCTTTTTTCAACCCACTGATTTTGCTGTTTAAAAACTGCAATGAAGTCTGATACTCCATGGCATTTTGGCTGAACGCATTGCGTTCACGGTGGATGTCGACACTATTGCCGTCCCCCGTGTCCGTTTGTTCAACGTTACGAAACAACACTTCGTGTCTTGTTGATGGAGAGATATCAAAATGCTTGGAATCCGTTTGCTGTAAAGCCCCCGTCTGGCGGGCCTGTGCATTGGCCAAAGCAGTATGGAAATCTAGGTCGCGGGCTTTGTAACCCGGCGTGTCGGCATTCGCTATGTTATTAGCCAATAACTCTGTGCGGCGCTCACGCAGCAAAGTCCCTTGCTCATGCAACCCGAACGCGTTGTTAAAACTTATGGCCATGATATGACTCTCCACCAAACCTTAATAAGTTTGTTAGCAAGAGTCGGGCCAAAAAGGTGTCAGAATTACAGCAGGCAGGGAGTTCGATGGCGAAACTGGGCTGAGCGTCAGTTCTTACGCCGGTAAATAATACCTGGGTTACAGCGGATCATCTCGAAGTCGTTGTTAGTACTGGATAGTGATTCCGAAGCACCAAGAACTAAAAAGCCTTTTGGATTCAAAGCTTGAGCAAACTGGCGAATAATTTTAGCTTTAACTTCAGGGGAAAAATAAATCAACACATTGCGGCAGAAGATGATATCGAACTTGCCAAGTAGTGTGTAACTATCCAGCAAATTCAGGTGACGAAAGCTAACGTTACGCCTGGCAATATCTTTCACCCACATCATGCCATTGCCGCTATCTTCAAAAAATTTACTTCGGCGCTCCGGCGACAAACCACGCGACAAAGCCAGACCATCGTATTCAGCCCGTTGGCAATGCTCCAGCATAGTATTGGATATATCAGTTCCCAAAATACTGATGCCTAATCCAAACGCTGCCGGTCGCATTTGCTGGTATTCCAGACCTGTCATGGCAATAGAATAAGGCTCCTGGCCACTGGAGCTGGCTGCAGACCAGATTTTTACATTGCGTTGATCTTTCTCCAGTTCTGGGAATATCTGTTTTTTCAGCAGCTCGTATGGGTATGTGTCGCGAAACCACAAAGTTTCGTTGGTGGTCATCGCATCAATGACGGCAGATCTTAGCTGACGCTCAAACGGACTGAGCGTCTTATTCACCAGTTCCGATAAGCTGCCAAGATTAAACCTCTGCATCAGTGGCGCCAGGCGACTCTTAACCAGATACTGTTTGTTTTCGCCAAGTACAATACCGCATTGCTGTTCCAGAAAATCACGGAATGTTTTGTACTCGCTGTCATGCAGCTCTTTATTCACTCGTAGGATTCCGTCAGTTACTCAGTGTGCAGCCATTTGCGGACCGATTCAGCCAATTCGTCTGGATTAAACTTAGCGATGAAGTCGTCAGCCCCAACTTTTTGCACCATTTGCTGGTTAAACACGCCGCTTAGAGACGTATGCAAAATAACATGAAGAGGTTTTAACTTCGGGTCCAGCCGAACTTCTGCAGTCAAGGTATAACCGTCCATGTCTGGCATTTCGATATCAGAAATCAATAAACCGATCTTTTCAGTTACCGATTGCTCACACTGAGCGGCAACTTCCTGCAGGTAAGTCAGCGCTTCTCTGCCGTTCTTCACCAAATGCATAGCAATGCCCAAACCTTCCAGCGCCCGTTTGACTTGATTTCTCGCCACGGCCGAATCATCAGCAATCAAAATGATCCTGTCGCCAAGATCCCGCTGGATAGTTGCAGTTTCAAACGAGGTACTGACCGCTGTAGGAGATGGCGAAATCTCCTCGAGAATTTTCTCAACATCAATAATCTCAACCAGCTCTTTGTCAATTTCAGTCACTGCAGTCAGATAGCTCTGACGTCCGCCTGTACCTTTTGGCGGTGGCATTATCGATTCCCAGTTGATATTGATGATACGTTCAACCGAGTTGACTAAAAAACCCTGCACCGAACGATTATATTCAGCAATGATGATAAAACTGTCTTTAACGTTATCGATTGGCCGACCACCAGTAGCGAGGCTCAAATCAATGACTGAGATAGTCTGTCCCCTGATGTGCGCGATACCACGCACAAATTTATTTCGTTTTGGAATGGCAGTCAGTGGCGGGCATTGCAGCACTTCACGGACCTTAAATACGTTAATGCCAAATCTTTGACGGCCGGCAAGACGGAATAATAATAACTCTAAACGGTTTTGCCCGACCAATTGCGTGCGCTGATTGACAGAATCAAGAATACTCGCCATTTAACACTCCAAGCAAAACAGTTCGGTTCGATTCTTGCAGACACATATTTCAGTCAGAATATCTGCAGCAAATTACTGAAAATACAAAGAGCTGTATGTTATTCCCCTTTGCCGATAAAGCATAGCCGAAACCATATGAAAATGTACGACAATTTTAATTTTAAAGGACTGAGATATCTGGCACTTCTGTTGCCGTCGCTTTCCTTTCACGCCAGTGCAAATATCTATAGTGCGGCTGATTTAACTAATGCTGCACAACAATGGCTGCAACAGCAAATAACAACTGGCCAGACGCAGATTTTGGTTCATCCGCTTGATGAGAGAACTAAAGCCCGCGAATGTGGCATGGATTTACAATTTAGCTTGGTGAATCCAAAAATCCAAAGTCAGAACAGCATCAAGGTGCTTTGTGGCGACTCCAGTGGCTGGCAACTTTATTTGAGTGCCAAAGCCAGTCAGTTGGTCGACGTCGTCGTGGTCACGCGTCAGCTTGCCCCTGGTTCGGTATTAAACGAAGAAATGGTGCAAGTTGAAAGCCGCGATCAAATGTTTAGCCGGGGTGCCACAATATCCAGTCCGGAATTAGTGGAAGGTGCCCGAACAAAACGGGCATTAATTCCCGGGCAAATCCTGACGCTACGGGATCTTTGTCTTGTTTGTAAAGGCGATATGGTTACAATTGAGGGGATCTCTGGTACTCTGATAGTTGCGACCAGCGGTAAAGCTTTGGCTGACGGCAGTTTAGGCGATAACATTGAAGTACAAAACCTGAATTCAGGACGTAAGGTTCAGGCGAATGTCACAGCGGTAAAAAAAGTCGCGATAAATCTGTAAATTTTTCTAAAGTTCCAGCGAGAGCTGCCGTTAAAATGGTCAAGGAAGAGGCCAACAGGTCTGTGGGGTGTCAAAATGGCAATAAATGTAAATCAAACAGTTCCAGCAACCACTGCGGTTAAAACCGACAAGGTTGACCAAAATATTCAAAAACAACAGCAGGTTGCACAGCAACAAGCTGCAATTACCCAGCCGGCAATGCGGCAGGACTCTGTGTCACTGACCAGTCAGGCACAGCAGTTCACAAAGGCGCAGGAAAAAGCTTCCAGCAGCTCAGGCATTGATCAAAGAAAAGTCGATGAAATCAAACAGGCTATTTCCGAAGGCAAATACAAAGTGAATGTGGAGCAACTGGCCCGGCGTATTGTGCAGTTTGAAGGCGAGTTATTCGGTAAAAAATGACCAGCCTGCCCCCAGTCCTCTTCCTGCTGACACAACAACAAGAGCACCTCGGAGTGCTTTTGTTGCTTTTAAAACAAGAACTGAATGCCATCAGTCAGCGTAATATTACCGATCTCGAAACTAACTCTTCAGACAAACTCAAGCAGCTGGAAAAAATTCAGCAGCTGGATCAGCAAATCGCCAGTCATCCGCAATTGCCACATTACAAATCCGAGCCAGACTTCCGCAAGCTAGTTGCAAAAATCGATGATGTTCTGCAGCAGTGCAAACAGCAAAATGAAATCAACAGAGTCACGCTGGAGCAAAGCCAGTTAATTATTGAACGATTTAAACATGAACTGTTGCAACAACGGGGTAAATCCGGGTTGACCTATAATGCCAAAGGTAAGCCAGCACTGGATTCTGTTGGCAAAGGGATCAAGGCCTGATCCCTGACGTTTTGACAGCAATCTAAAAGCTGCACCTTTTCCGCTTCTGCTCTGATGCTTCAATCACTTAAAATCACCGCATCAATAGTATTTAACAGATTTTATACGGCGTACTGGCGCTGAATTCTGATAGATTTCATAAACCTGCTTAAAATCCAGTTCCATTTCAGTCGCATAGAATTCGCCAACCGGATAGGTCTTTACGACTCTCGCGCCCTTGATGACGCCCTGAATGGACCCTTTTAATTTATCGTTGCCAACGACAGCCTGTTGCATTGTGACTTTGTAGTCGACTTTTTGGCCATACACTTGTTCCGCCAGCTCTTTATAGGCTTCAAGTTTTGAAGCTTTCATTGCCATTAACATCCGTTGTTCGGCGCTGTCTGCTTTTTGCTCAGCCAGCGGTGCATATCCTACGGCTTTCAGCACCGGAAATGTTTTGGGCGGCACCGTTTCCCATTGGACTTCACGGTCGTAGAACATACTACAGCCTGAAATTAAACTAACCGACAAAAGGACAACGGCTGCGCGCATCGGAATTCTCCAGTATCTGTACCACCGGCAAATTGCAACGGTTGGG
Source organism: uncultured Chromatiaceae bacterium (assembly GCA_946481195.1). The sequence continues at coordinate 11,873 of CAMLNG010000023.1, read as the reverse complement.
ATTGGTTCTTTGCTGAACCTTTGCAGAATTCGCGCCAACACAACAGCCCGCTCCAGTTTTTTAGCATCAAGGCACAGTCTTTGCTTAGTCAGGTGGACGAAAGAATTCCGGAGCCTGATGATGTCAACCCCTGTCAAACTATTGCTACCCGCTTTGCTCGGCTTATATCAGCTGCCGGCAAATGCCCAATGGTATGAAACCACAGGCCGGGCACCGATCCGACAAGGCGACGAAGCGACGGCCAGAGCCCAGGCAACGGAAGATGCGGTAAAACGCGCGTTGCTGTTTGCCGGCGTCAGCGTCCGCAGCGTACAGCAAGTCACCGACGGATTATTGACGCAGGAAAGTTTGCAGGTTGAAAGCAGTGGCGAAGTACAAAACGTTCAGCTGGTCACTGAAGCCACCCGGGATGGATATTTTGAAGTCACAATTCGAGCCGACATCGAACCGGCTGAAGCAATCTGTCCTACTCTGGCCTATCGGAAAAAATTATTGATCACACCATTTCGGCTGGCCAATCCGGAGCAGGCCATCGTTGGCGACCTGTTTAATATCGGCAAAGTCAGCGGCAAAGTATTCAGCAGTAAACTGGAAGAAGTAGGCCATAGCAGCTGGCCAGCTGATTATAACAATCCTATCGATGTCAAGACACTTAGCTACCTGGAACGTAAAGCGCTGCAGCAACAACTCGGCGCCCGCTATATTTTAACTGCCAGCATCGACGACGTGTCCCTGGGCGGCAGCACCGGCACTAACTGGACATTCTGGACCGACGCTGACCGGGACCGCTACTACCACCTGCAAGTACAGGTTTTTGATTTAGCAGAAGAAAGAACTGTGTTCAGTCAGAAGTATCAGACCACATCGGTCTGGACTTTCCGCAAATCAACGGAAATGGACCCGAGTTACCACCGTTTTTGGGAAACAACCTATGGCCAAGCTGCGGAGCGTATCTTAAATGCCGCGGCAATGGATGTTGAAGAAGCCATCCGCTGTGAACCGCTGCAGGCAGAAGTCACGCAAGTGAAAGAGAACCAGGTTTTACTCAGTATTGGCAAAGCACACGGCGCTCAGGTCGGCGACACCTTTAAACTGGTTCATCGCCGTGAAGTCCCTGACAGTTTCGGCCGGATCCAACCATTATTGGCGGTCACTGAGCTGACTGTCCGCATCACACAGCTCAGCAGCGAAGCAGCCTGGGCTGAAAGTGTTGGTTCGCAGTTATTAGCAAACATTCAGGCGGGCGATTTGGCAATGCCAACCCGGCAACCGGTCGATGAATTTGGCGATACTGTGGATGCGACGGAAGACTGAATGGAACTGGCTGCCCTGGCGAGACTCGAACTCACGACTGGCGCTTAGGAGGCACCCGTTATATCCAGTTTAACTACAGGGCAAGACGGGCAGAGTCTATCAGATGGCTAGCAGCCTGTGAATCATCAGAAAATCAACAGATTAAATAATGGCCGCCTTACAAGCGGCCATTATTTACGGCTGAATTTGCTGCAGCACCAGATGCGGCAACAAGGTACTGGCTGCAGCGACAACCTGTTGCCCCTTCACCGACACAATCCGGCTGTTGATTTGTACACCGCGCCTTGTCGTCACTAATGTTCCGACCAGAATATAATCCATGCCGGCTTTTTCTGATAATTGCCGCACGTCACGCGACAAAGCAAAGTCCCCTTCCCGACTGACAGTAATTTTGCGCGTCAGTTTAAAATCAATCACCTCAACCCCGTGCTGCGGCAAGGTTGTTGCCATCGCTTCGGCGAACTGATTTCCCAATGCATTGCTGCGCTGCAGGCTTTCATCAAATTCGACGAAACTGGCAACCCCCACTTTGGCGCCTTTTAACGCTTCAAATGCCGCCAGTTTAAAGCCAAGCTGATTGGCATAATCTGACAACTGCTTTTTACTGTGCGATAAGTTGGGATACATCGAAGCGGGTAAAGGCTGGCCTTCTACCGCAACCGGAAACTCTGACGGCAGCATTTTCCGGGTCAAACGGGCCGGAGCTGGCGCTGTTGCCAAAAATGGCCGGGCATTTGGATCTTGCGCCACTAAATCAAGCTGTGATGGCCGTTGAATAGTGCCGACAGGCTCAGCTTCTGCCATGGGACGATCTTCCAGCACATAACCATCGCTGCCAACCGCAGGTTCAGCCGGAACCGACCGTGCGGCTGCAGGCGCTGATGCTGCGCTTTTATTCTGCGCTGCGGTAGTTTTCTGACAGTCACACAGCTGTGCACAACCAGTTAAACCCAGAACGAAAAGACCCAACCAGGTTTTGTTCATATTATTCACCTTGCTTCAGCAACAGCTTTTCCGAGCCGCCGGACTGATACAAGGCATCAACCACATTCTGCGGAATAAAACCTTGTGCAGTTGCCGCCACTTTTTTGCTGGCCACCGAGACTAAACGGGCGTTGATCAGGGTGCCGCCCTGATGGCGTACCAAAGTACCTCCCAACACAAACTCGATGGGCTGTTCTTCTTTTAATTCCATAAAATCACGGCTAAAAACAAAATCACCTTGTGGTGTCACCCGGATATAGTCTGTGGTTTTAAAATCAACTACGCCCAAACCAAACTGATGCACTTCATGCATAAAACTTTCTGAGAGCTGGTTGCCGAGTAAATCTGTCTGGTCATAAGGGCCATCCAAATAAACAAAACTGGTCATGCCAATCACCATCTGCGGGTTCACCAAATCCAGGTTGGCGACTAAATCGTGCATCATACTCTGCACATAATGATTCACATTGACGGCTGCCTGTGGCTGATACTGCGGGTGAATTTTCTGAGCGGCCTGCTGGGTGGCCTGATAAGCGGCGCCGTCGTAAAGCGCCGGACTGACAAAATACTGCGGTCTGGATTTTTGTTGCTCAGGGGCAGCCAGTTCCACTTCGGCCGGCTCCGGCTCTGAGCCGGTTAACAGCGAATAGCGCTCCCAGGTTGCACAACCGGACAAGCTCAGACAAAACAGCAAAAGACCGTGAATTTTTTTCATAGCTGGTTCCAACTTATTCTGGCGCAATTAATAGTCACTCTGACGATACAATTTTTGCTGACGCAACTGCACCTGCTCAGTTGCACCTAATACCTCTGCGGGGATCAAATCCGAAGCCGCAGCGACAACAGTATTGGTTTGTATATCGACCATCCGGGCATTCACTGTAGTGTATTGTTCAGCCTGATTCAGCGTCCCGACAATGACATAACGCACCGCCTGCTGTGCCGCCAACTCGGTTAAATCGCGGGTCAGCAGACGTTCGTGATCAGCAAAAACTTCAACAGCCTGACCGGTGCGCAGCTCTTTAACCTGATAACCGCGCTGACTGGCCACTGCAATCATGCTTTCCTGCAACTGCAGACCGAGTAGATTCTGGGACAGATTGTAGGGATCTGGTGTCAAACTGCGTAACTCAGTAAAACTGACCACAGCAACCGCACCTTTTGGCAGTGGCTGCACGCCGGCAAACAGCCGGCCGGCCAGCCGCTCTGTATACATCAGGATCGGACCTACGGCCACTTCCTGCACCGCAGCGGCAGTTTGCTGCCGCTCGGGTTGTTGCTGGCATGCGGCTATAAACAAGCTGCAGCCCAGCAGAATGAAGCTGGAATGTCGCATCGGCCCTCCGGACATATTGCAATCGATGATCTGTTGACTTCGATTCAGCAAAAAACCTGCCAGAGTGCACAAATCAGCACTGACTAAGGCAAAATTCACCTATTGTGCTGTTATACTGCGGCGCTTTTTTGCTTTAGGTCCAGTCACTATGCACGCCACTTATCTTGGAATTGATTTTGGAACTTCAAACTGTACTGCCGGCCGGTTAGACCCTAGCGGTCAGCCCGAGCTGTTGCAGTTAAGTGAAGCCTCACCATATCTGAGTTCCGCCTTGTATCTACCCTGGCCAGAAGATTATGACGCCGAAGACGATATGCAAAAAAAGCCGTCGCTGGCACAGCTACTGCGCCAACCTTCACGCGCTTTGTTAGGCCAGCCAGCACATGACCGTTACAGCGCTGACCCGCTGGGCGGTGTGTTTATCCGCTCGCCGAAATCGATGCTGGGTTCAAGGTTAAATCCGCTGCAAACTCAGCTGTATCAGCAGGTCTGCAGCCTGATGCTGACGCACATTCACCGGCAGGCTGATCAACACAGCCAACAGCAAACCGAATTTGCCGTGATTGGCCGGCCTATCCATTTTCAGGGTATCGATGGCAGCGACGGCGACGCCCGCGCAGAAGCGTTGCTGCGCACCGCTGCAGCACAGGCTGGCTTTAGGGAAGTTCAGTTCGCTTATGAACCTGTGGCTGCAGCGGTTGAATACGAACGAACCTTAAATTCCGAACAGTTAGTACTGGTGGTCGACATCGGTGGCGGCACCTCGGACATCAGCCTGATCCGGCTGGGGCCTGGCCATGCGCGGCAGGCCGACCGGAGTAACGACCTGTTAAGCCACGCCGGTCGCCGTTTAGGCGGCGTGGATATGGACATCAAACTGGCGATTTATGGCCTGATGCCGTTACTGGGCCGCGGTAGTCTGGCGCTTAGCGGCAAACCGCTGCCATCGGCGTTATTCAGCGACGCCGTCAACATTATCGATATTTATGCGCAGGAGCAGTTTTATCAGCCGGCGAGCGCCAGACAGATCGCACAGTTACTGGAGATTGCCGCAGAGCCTGCGCTGGTGAAACGGTTACAGCAACTGCATCAGCAGCACTTGAGTTATTACCTGGTGCAGCAAGCCGAGCAGGCGAAAATTGCGCTGGCCGACGCCGCTTCAACCCAAGTACAACTTGACCGGCTGCAGTCAGGGTTGGCGACCGGGCTGGATCAGGCCATGCTGGACCATGCACTTTATGTCGAAATGAATGGTCTGCGCGGACTCATCAACGATTGTGTAGCATCAGCCAGCGTCCGGCCCGACCAAATCTTTTTAACAGGCGGCGCTTCTGCCGCTCCCGGCGTGAGACGACAACTTCAGCAGTTGTTGCCCGATGTGCCGCTGATCGCCGGCGACCGCTTCGGTTCTGTTGGTAAAGGCTTGTGCACGCTGGCTGCGTTGTATTTTGGCTAGAGGCGAAGGGGCGTACAGAAAAGACGACGCAAAGATAGCCAGCGCCTTGCATCCAAGGTAGAATGCGCGACTTTTTCGTACAGCCCCACCCCGGCGCGCTGTGCTACCTGGGGTTGATATGTCGTTTTCTGCGTTAAATTTAGATCCGAAGCTGTTACAGGCCGTCACTGAAGCTGGCTACACCACGCCAACGCCTATCCAGCAACAGGCGATTCCAGCGGTGCTGAGCGGCCGTGACCTGATGGCGGCGGCCCAGACCGGTACCGGTAAAACAGCCAGTTTTGTGCTGCCTATCCTGCAGCAGCTGATGAGCCAGCCAGTCAGTCAGCCGCGCCCGGTCCGCGCATTAATTCTGACACCAACCCGTGAGCTGGCCGCGCAGGTCAGTGAACAAGTCGCGAAATACAGCCAATATCTGCAGCCCAAATTAAAACATCTGGTGGTGTTTGGTGGCGTGTCCATCAATCCTCAAATGATGGCACTGCGTGGCGGTGTCGACATTCTGACCGCAACTCCAGGGCGTTTATTGGATTTAATTGGTCAGAATGCGTTGAAAATCAATCAGGTACAAACGCTGGTGCTGGACGAAGCCGACCGCATGCTCGACATGGGTTTTATCCACGACATCAAAAAAATTCTGGCATTGCTGCCAAAACAACGGCAAAACCTGCTGTTCTCTGCCACTTTTTCCGACGACATCAAACAGCTGACCAGCAAACTGCTGCATAACCCGCAATCAATCAGCGTGACGCCAGAAAACAGCACCGCGGAAAAAGTCGAACAGCAAGTGTATCAGGTGGCCAAAGGCCAGAAATCAGCAACCCTGATCCAGCTCATCGCGCAAAACGACTGGAAGCAGGTGCTGGTGTTTATGGCGACTAAACACGAAGCCAACCGCCTGACCGACAAATTAAACGAAGCGGGCATTAGTGCTGCTGCCATTCACGGCAACAAGAGTCAGAATGCGCGGACTGCCGCGCTGGCCGGTTTTAAATCTAACGAGATCCGCGTGTTGGTCGCCTCAGATGTCGCCGCCCGCGGCATCGACATTGCGCAGCTGCCCTATGTGGTGAACTTCACCCTGCCGCGCAGCGCCGCTGATTACGTACACCGTATTGGTCGTACCGGCCGCGCCGGTATGGCGGGCCTTGCCGTATCACTGGTGTATCCGGACGAAGTCAGTCAGCTGAAGCAAGTTGAAAAGCTGATCGGGATGAAGATCCCACAGGGCAGTATTAAAGTGGACCCGACGCTGCAGCTGAACGACAAAGAGCTGACGCAACGACCACCCCGTCCGCCACGGCCACAGCCAAAAGGCCCAGCCGGCGAGCGCGCCACACCGCGTCAGGGCGCACCACGTCCACCGCGCAAACCTGCTGCAGCTAAAACCGAAGGTCAAGGCGCACCATCAGGTCGTCCGGGCCAGCCGCAGGGCCAGCGCCGGCCACAATCTGGCGGTCAGGGCCAGAATCCGGCCCGGCCACAGCAAAACCGCCCTGCCCGCAAGCCACAAGGCACTTCGGCTTAAAACCCGATGAACCAACGCCAGCGTTTATGGCAACGCCTGACTGAGGCCGGTATCGCACCGGCCTCTCAGCAGGCGTTACTGGATGCCGGCCGGTTGTTGCCTGCCACACTCAAGTTGTCGCATTGGGTCGAGATCAATACACCACTCTGGCTGGACGGTGAGCCACTGCCACCAGCGCCGCCAAGACGTTACTGGGCTTACCATAAACCTGTTGGCATTGATTGCAATGTGCGTCCGGCTGACCCCTTTAGTATCGCAAACCTGCTGCAACAATTGCCACCCGGCGTCTTCGCGATAGGCCGGCTCGATAAAGACAGTTGCGGTTTGTTGTTGCTGACCAACGACGGCCAATTCGCCCAGCGGCTGTTGCATCCGGCGCAACAACATCAAAAAACTTACCGGGTGGATGTTGATAAAACAGTGACTGACGCCATGCTGCAGCAGATGCGCGCTGGCATGGTATATCAGGCTGGCCCGGTCAGGATTGAAGCGCGGCCATGTCTGGCGACGCTCATTGCGCCCAATCAGCTGGAATTAACACTGACAGAGGGCAAAAACCGCCAAATCCGCTACATGTGTAAACAGCTCGGACTCAAAGTGACGCGTCTGGAGCGAACCTGCATAGGTCAATTAACGCTGCCGGAGCTCAGCGCCGGTCAGTTACTGGAACTGCAGCCGCAGCAGGTGATGTTGGCTGCCCGGTCGCTATAACCGGCAACGGGAAGCGCCTTAAGCGCGCGCACAACCACAAAGCAACACCGTAACCGAGCAAAGAACCCAACACCACACCAGCCCAGCCCTGCCATTGCCAGAACACATGCAGGTAGAGACCGCCGGTACTGGCGCCCAGGTAATAAAACACCAGATAAAGCGCGCTGGCACTGGCTTTGGCACGCGTCGCATGTTGATTAACCCAGCCGGTCGCCAGGCTGTGCGTTAAGAAAAAACCAAAGGCACTGATAAAAAAACCCAGCACGATAAATAGCAGCCCGGGGATCAGTGTACAAACTGTCCCCGCCATCATAATCAATACCCCCAACGCCATGCCTCTTGGCATCGACATGTTGCGGGCGACTTTGCCGGAAATAGCCGACCCAAGAGTGCCGGTCAGATAAGTTAAAAACAGCAGACCAATCCAGCCGGAACTTAACGCATACGGCGGTTCAGCCAGCACAAAGGCGATATAAGTGTATTGATTTAAATAGATAAAAAAGTTGAGCCCGCCGAGTAAAAAGGTCAGTAATAACACCGGTTGGCGCAGATGAAACCAGTTGTCTCTAAGGGCCTGACGGGCAGAGAATGGTTTCTGCACAAAATGCTGTGACGCGGGTAAATAACGCCAGAACGCGGCCAGCAGCAGGATAGCGAGCAGGCTCCACAACCAGAATACCCACTGCCAGTGGCCGATCTCTGCACTGAAACCGGCCAGTACACGCCCGGAAATACCGCCCAGGGAACTCGCGCTGATATAAATCCCAACAGCGCTTAACAGCGCAGGTTTTTCCAGCTCTTCGCCGAGGTAAGCCACGGCAATGGCCGGTAATCCGCCTAAGAAAAAGCCCTGTAACGCCCGCCCCCACAACAAGGCCGCGAAAGATTCGACCTGCGTCAGCAACACAGTGCTGACAGTCATTCCGAGCAGACTCAATCCCAGCAAAGCGCGCCGGCCAATGGCGTCGGACACTGCGCTGTAAAACAGCAGCGACAAACCCAGCGTCAGGGTGCCAATAGCATAACTCCAACTCGCCTGCAGCGGCGTCAGCTGATACAGACGGCTCAGTTCTGGCAATAAAGGCTGCAACGCATGCAGATTGGCAAATACCACCACAGCGGCGAAACTCAGCACTGCAGTCATCTGCCGGTATTGCCGGCTGCCTTTGCCATACATCTGGTCATTCCTCTAAAAGTGAACAGGAACCGGACCTTCGGAGCGGCCGGTGCGGCCGGAAGTCATGCGGTTGCTGCCAAAAAGTGTATGATAACGACTTTTCTCTGTTTGATCTCTGAGGACTTCTCCATGCGTTTATCCTTGTGTGCACTGGCCATCACCACTGCACTGCTGGCAAGCTGCAAGCCGGCGCCAGAATCTGCCACTGTGGCCACCCCATCAGCGGCAACAACCGCTGCCGTAGCAAACAGTCCATATGCCAAAGATTATTATCAGGCTGCAACCCAAGCCCTGTTTCAGGCCCGCCCACTCAGTGCCTCAGCCTATAGCCTGAGTGAAGCACAGGTCGGCAAACCATTTGCAGCAGAAATGGAGTTCTACAACAGCAGCCGCGAAAACGCGCTGCGCCAGAGTATGAGCGACAACGCCAAAGCGCTGAGCGCACTGCCACTTCCCGAGTTAGCGCAGGATGCCGTCAGCCAGCAGGTGATGGCGAATATCCTGGCATTTTACGCCGGCGACAGCAAATTCCCGCAGGGTTACATTGATATGTGGATGGGCCATTCGCCATTTATTGTTAACCAAATCAATGGCCCAACCATCGACATGCCAGGCGCTTTATTAAATTCGCACCCGATCAACAATGTGCAGGATGCACAAAATTATCTGCAACGGCTCAGTCAATTTGGGCCGGCACTCAACTCTGTTGGCGATAAATTCAGTACCGATTTAACCAGTGGCTGGGTACCTCCGCGGGTGTTGCTGGATAAGTCGCTGAAAATTCTCAGCACTTATGCAAAGGCCGACGCCAAGGAACATAGCCTGTATCTGGATTTCGCCAAAAAACTTAACGCGGTCAACGATATAGACCCCACCCAAAAGACTGAATTGCTAAATAAAGCTGCAGAATTAGTTGCTACTGGCGTTGCGCCGGCTTATCAACAGCTGCATGACAAAGTGAAAGCGGCGCTGCCAGGTGCGCGGATTGAAGCCGGCATCTGGGCTCAACCGAATGGCAGTGAGTTTTACGCCTATTCGGTGCGTCAGCTTGGCGATACCAACTTAACGCCGGAACAAATTCACCAGATTGGCCTGGATGAAGTGGCGCGGATCACCAAAGCGATGGACAAGATCCTCAAAGCCAATGGTTACGCGGAAGGCAGCGTCGGTGACCGCATGGCAGCCCTGAATGAAGAGCCGCGCTTTTTATACGAAGATTCAGACGCCGGCCGTGCGCAGCTGCTGGCCGACTTAAACGGCTACATCAAAGAGATGGATGGCCGCATCAGCGAGCAATTTAAAACCCGGCCGCCTTTTGCAGTTGAAGTACGGCGTATTCCGGTGGAAATTCAGGACAGCGCCGCCGGTGGCCAATACACCTCGCCCGCCATTGACGGCAGCAAACCGGGCATTTATTGGATCAATCTGGCCGACATGAAAGCCAATGCCAAATTTGATTTAAAAACCCTGACCTATCATGAAGCCAATCCGGGCCATCATTGGCAAATTGCACTGAATCTGGCACAGGAACAATTACCGCTGTTACAACGGATCGCGCCTTACAACGCTTATGCGGAAGGCTGGGGTTTGTACTCTGAGCTGGTCGCCGCCGAAATGGGCATATACAAAAACGACCCGTTCGGTGATTTGGGCCGGCTCAAAGCCGAGTTATTCCGCTCAGTGCGTTTAGTCGTCGATACCGGTTTACATGCAAAAAAATGGACCCGTGAACAGGCCATCCAGTACATGGCAGCAACCACAGGTACAGCGTCGTCAGATGTGATCAGCGAAATCGAACGTTATATGGCCTGGCCGGGTCAGGCGCTCGGTTACAAACTGGGCATGCTGAAAATTGTTGAATTGCGCGAAAAAGCCCGCACAGCGCTTGGCGACAAATTTGACATCCGCGCTTTCCATGACATGGTGTTACTGGGCGGCGCCATGCCGATGCAGATCCTCGAACAGCAAACGGATTTGTGGATCAAACAACAACAGCAGTAACCACTTGACCAGCCTGTGAATTTACCGCAGGCTGGTTTTAACAATTTCACGAAGAAATACCACGAAGGAATGTCCTGATGCTCACCAACCAGCAAGAATGGCTGCAACTGCAGCAAAGTTATGATCAGATGGAAAAACATGCGCTGTGGCTGCGGCTGTTATGCCTGACCTTGTGGCTCTGGCTGGTTCAGACTGAAAGCACTGTGGTATTGCAGGCCGGCCTGATTGGCTTTTGCTGGCTGAATGAAGCGCTGTGGAAAGCCCAGCAGGACCGTGCCGGCGCACGTTTACTGGCACTGGAAGCAGCTTCACGCGAAGGACTGGACATTGCCTGTCAGTGGCAGAGCAGCTGGCTGGCGCAAAGACCTGGTGTTGCCGGCTTGATTGGTGGTTACATCAAAGCGGGTTTAAAACCGACAGTGGCCGTCAGTTATCTGATTCTGGCCGGCGCCAGTCTGTACCGGTATCTGTTTTAGCCCCACCAAGATTGTTCAACCAAAAGCCTGAAATACATCAGGCTTTTTCTTCTGCTTTGATTTTGGTCACCAGCAGCTGGTCGATTTTGTAGCTGTCGATGTCCACCACTTCGAACTTGTAACCGCAGTAATTCACTGAGTCGGTACGTTTGGGGATTTTGCGCAGCATATACATCATAAAACCGGCGATGGTTTCGTAGTTTTCCTGATCCGGGAAAGCATCAATACCGAGCGAACGCATGACATCATCCAGAGGTGTTAAACCTTCCACCAGCCAGGAATCGTCGTCACGCTTAACGATTTGTTCCTCTTCCGAATGCACCAACTCGCCCATCACGATACTCATCACGTCTTTGAGCGTGATCATCCCAACGACCATGGCGTATTCGTTGAGTATCACGGCAAAATCCACCCCACTGCTTTTAAAATGCTCCAGCACTTCATACAGCGACAGCGTATCCGGAATAATCAAAGGCGTGTGTAACATCCCAGGATGCGTGATGGAAATTGGCAGGCCGTTTAACACCTGCACTAACAGTTCACGCGATTCGATGTAACCCACCACCCGGTCCAGGCTGGCGTCACAAACCAGAAAACGGGCATGCGGCGAATCCAGCAGCTTTTGCCGGATACTGTCTTCAGCTTCGCCCAGGATAAAATACACCAGACTTTCCCGCGTGGTCATCGCAGAAGTCACAGTGCGCTGCTCCATATCAAAGACGTTTTCCAGCAGCTTATGTTCCTGATGTTGCAGCACACCGGCTTCAGCGCCTTCGTCAACCATCGAGATAATATCTTCCGGCGTGATTTGGTCTTTGCGGTGAATGGGCACATTAAACAAACGGAACACCAGATTGGCCACACTGTTAAACAAAAACACCAGGGGTTTA
>CAMLNG010000022.1 GCA_946481195.1 uncultured Chromatiaceae bacterium | reverse complement strand
ATAGTATCGAGGCTCAGGTCAATCCAGTCGTTTGGCTGATACTGCAGTGACAAAGTGCCGCCCATCCGCTCACGCACATCCTGCGCGTTGGCGTAATACATATAAGCCGGGATTTTGGATGGGAATAATTCGCTGGCTTCGTCGATTTTGCCATCGTTATTTTTGTCGATAGGCAAGGTCGCTTCGGTCACACCTTCCTGTTCGTCATAAAAACCTGAGGCTGAATAAGTGTCGTTACGGATGGTGCGCTCTGAATAAGCGCCGGTGAAAATGACGCCGAGTTTGCCGTCTTCAAATAAATCGCCGACTAAAAAAGAGGCGTGCGGCTGAGTGTCGCCGGTGCGGTTTTCATAGACACCTTTAGCCGAGCCGGTTAGGGTAAAACCTTTTAAATCCAGCGGTTTGCGGGTCTGAATATCGACCACAGCGCCAATACCGCCTTCCTGTAAACGGGCTTCCGGTGACTTGTACACCGCGATGGAATTGACCAGTTCTGAGGCGATAGTGTCGTAGTTAAAATCACGGCCGCTGTTTTCTGACGCCACACGCCGGCCGTTCACTGTGGTGACGTTATAGCCATCACCCATACCACGCACTATCACCTTCTGGCCTTCACCGCCGTTGCGGGTGATGGTGATCCCCGGCACGCGCTGCAGCGCTTCAGCCAGGTTTTCATCGGGGAACTTACCGATGTCTTCGGCGACAACGACGTCAATCACCGACACAGCATTTTGTTTTAGAAACAGCGATTCTTTGATACTGCTGCGAATACCAGTGACCTGAATCTTTTCAACCTGCTCGGTTTTGGCTTTCTTCTGCTTTTGTTTGTCGCTGTCTGCATCAGCTGCGAAAGCATGCTGCGGCGCCAGTATGGCCAGCATCACCAGCTGCGCCAGCCGGTGATAACGAAATGTACCCTGTGACATAGTCCCTCCACGCTGTGGTTATTTATTGTTTTGAAAATTCCGAAAGCAGATATCGTCAGGACGTCAGTTGGCGTAAACTGCTGTGAAAGCACAGTTTGATGACAGTTTGGCGATTACAACAGCGATCAAAACCTTTCGAGAATCTTTATAATGCTGAAATGAAAGTGATCGCAAGGTTTATTTGGTTTTCGTTTAGATGATTTGACGCTAAAATCAACTTCGAATAGATCTGAAAGTTATGCTGGTGCATTTGTAAAATTGAGCAAAATTTATATAAACATCTGATTTTAAATTGATATTTATCTTTTCTTTATTGCCTTTTGGTAATGTAGACTTTTAGATATCAGCAGGATTTACTGAAAATTCAGCAAAAGAAATAAAACGAAAGATATTGAAAGTTTTGTTTTTGCTGGTAAGGTACAACGCAACAGCCCGGTAGCGGGCAGGGAGATGAGGTGGAAGCCTTAAATACCATTGAACGACAGCAGGAAATTGTCCGGCTGACCAACCTGCAGGGCAAAGTGTCGGTGGCGGAATTGTCACAACGCTTTGGTGTGTCAGAAGTGACGATCCGCAGTGATTTGGCGGTGCTGGATAGCAAAAGATTGTTGGTGCGCTCGCGCGGCGGCGCCATGGTCAATGATGACCTGAGCCGGGAGCTGTCGTTAAAAGAAAAACGCCAGAAACATTCGGAACTCAAACAGCGGCTTGGCCGTGCTGTGGCCGCGCTGATTAAAGATGATGAACGTATCATCCTTGATTCCGGCACCACGACCGAAGAAGTGGCAGCGAATTTACGTGAACACAAAAACCTGATTGTGATGACCAATGGTCTGAATATCGCGCTGGAGTTGTCGCAGGTCGACAAAGTCGAAGTGATGATGACCGGCGGCACGCTCAGGAAAAAATCGATGTCGTTTTATGGTGCCCAGGCCGAGCAGGCGCTGAAGAACTACCAATTCGACAAAGTAGTTTTGGGCGTCGACGGCTTTGATTTAAAAACCGGCTTGTCGACCCATTTTGAAGCGGAAGCCACGTTAAACCGGCTGATGTGTGAAGTGGCGCGCGAAGTTGTGGTGGTCACCGATTCATCCAAATTCGAACGCCGTGGTTTTCATCTGATTTGTAGTGTGATGCAAGTGCATACGCTGGTGACTGACAGTGGCATTCCGCCGTTGTATGTCGAAGAGCTGACCCGGATGGGGGTGCAAGTGCATGTGATCAGTCCATAAGGAGAGATATGAACGCTTTGCTTGAATTGCTCAAAGCCAATAAACAAGGCCAGAGCAAAGGGATTTATGCAGTCTGTTCGGCGCACCCGATGGTGCTCAGGGCAGCCATCCAACAGGCAAAAGCGGATCAATCGCTGCTGTTGATTGAAGCCACTGCCAATCAGGTCAATCAGGACGGTGGCTATACTGGCATGCAACCGGCTGATTTTATTGCCTTCGTCAGCAATATGGCGACAGAGCTGGGGGTACCGACCAGTCAGCTGTATTTTGGTGGTGATCATTTGGGCCCGGTCTGCTGGACTGCACTGCCTGCTGCTGAGGCGATGGCCAAAGCGGAAACCTTAATTGCCGCTTTTGTCCGCGCCGGCTTTGACAAAATTCATCTCGACACCAGCATGCCCTGCGCTGATGACCCAACACCACTGCCGGATGCTGTGATAGCGGCGCGCGCGGCGCAGTTGTGCCAGATTGCCGAACAAACGCTGGCGGAGCTGACGGCGGGCAGCATGGTACAACCTGTCAGTTTGTGTTACGTGATTGGCACTGAAGTGCCGGCACCCGGCGGCGTCAGCAGTCTGGAACAACATCTTCAGCCAACAGCTGTAGGCAATGTGCGAAACACTATCCATTTACACCAGGCGGCCTTTGCAGCTTTGGGGTTAGGCGCTGAGGTCTGGCAAAAAGTCATTGCTGTGGTGGTGCAGCCCGGCGTTGAATTTGATAACACCAAAGTGCATGTGTTTGACGCAGCGGCTAGTACGCAACTGGCTGAATTTATTGCCAAAGACCCGCAACTTGTATTTGAAGCCCATTCGACGGACTTTCAGCCGCAAAACCGGTATCAGCAACTGGTGCAGCAGCATTTTGCCATTCTCAAAGTTGGCCCACAGCTTACTTTTGCGCTGCGCGAAGCCTTGTTTGCGCTTTGTTACATCGAACAGCAACTGGTGCCGGTTGAACAGCAGTCGCACCTGATCGCCGTCTGTGAGCGGGTGATGCAGCTGCAGCCGGGGCATTGGCAGAAATTTTATCCCGGTAATGTGCTGGAACAGCAGCTGTTGCGCCAATACAGTTACAGCGACCGCATCCGTTATTACTGGCAGTTGCCGGCACTACAGCAGGCAGTGCACCGATTGCTGCAGAATTTGCAGCAAAGCCCAATTCCGCTGCCGTTATTAAGCCAGTTCATGCCACAGCAGTATCAGGCCGTGCTCAATGGTTTGCTGGCCCCAGAGCCTGCGGCGCTGGTTGAACACCATATCCGCCTGGTGCTGCAGATGTACGCCAGTGCCTGCGGTTTGGCTGTTGTACCGTCTTTATCTGCGCAAGCAGCCTGAAACCGGGTCGGGGAGTTCTATTGTGGTTGCTTACTCTTTATCAAATTCAACAACACTGGGTCTTACTGCTACGGCGCTTTGTGAAGCCGCCGCAGAATGGACGGCGCGTGAAATTGCCCAGCAGCCAGGCGTTTGGCAGCAGATTGTCAATCAAATCGATGCTGACACAGAACTCAGGCACTGGTTCTCGGCCCAACTGGCCGAACCGGGTCTGCGCATCATTCTGACCGGCGCCGGGACTTCAGCTTATATTGGGCAGGCTTTGTTGCCAGCGCTCTCTGCCAGGCTAGCGCACCCGACGCAGCGGCTGG
Source organism: uncultured Chromatiaceae bacterium (assembly GCA_946481195.1). Next base: position 13,037 of record CAMLNG010000022.1, on the reverse strand, counting down.
AGGCCATCAGTACCACAGATCTGGTCAGTAATCCGGCGCAGTATCTGCAGGCGCAATATCCAACTTTATTAATCAGTTATGGTCGCTCCGGCAATAGTCCGGAAAGCCTGAAAACCACCGAGCTGGCGGATCAGTTAGTGCCGGATTGCCGGCATCTGATCATCACCTGTAATGCCGCCGGGCGACTGGCGCAATATGGCCAGAACCATCGCCAGAGCAAAGTGTTGCAATTGCCGGAAGCTTGTCACGACCGCAGTTTTGCCATGACCAGTAGTTTCACCGGCATGTACCTGTCGACATTATGGTTGTTCCAGCCAGATGCATTGCAGCTGGAGACCACTGTCGAAGTCACTGCGCAGGTATTGGCGCAAAGTGCGGCGGTGCGTGCCGAAGCAGAGTTACCGGCTGAGCGAGTGGTGTTTGTTGGCAGCGGGGGGCTCGCCGGCATTGCCCGTGAAGCTGCATTGAAGTATCTCGAACTGACCGCAGGCCAGATCAGCAGTTTTTATGAAAGCAGCCTTGGCTTTCGTCATGGTCCGAAGTCGGTGGTAAATGCACAGACGCAAGTATTTATTTTGCGCTCAAACGACCAGTACACTGCAAGGTATGATGTTGATTTATATAATGAAGTTCAGCGTGACCGCCGGGCTGCCTATACCCGGCTGGTGCAGTTCGACAGCTGTCGCGGTGCCGAATTGCTGGCAGATGCCTGGCTGGCATTGCCGTTGATTGTGTATTGTCAGGCGCTGGCGTTTTTTAAAGCGCTGCAGCTTCAGATCTCCCCGGATAATCCATGCCCGACCGGTGAAGTGAACCGGGTCGTGCAAGGCGTGACGCTATATCCGTTTGCCTCCACTCTTACGGAGAGAGCCTGATGATTTATGGTCTGGATATTGGCGGTACTAAAATAGAAATGGCGGTGTTTCAGCCGGATTTCAGTTTGGTAGAACGCTGGCGGGTGCCGACACCAACAGCAGATTATGCGTTGTTTCTGCAGACTGTCGGTGCGCAGGTCGCGCTGGCGGATCAAAAATACGGCCACAAAGCGGCCGTGGGCATTGCTTTGCCTGGCGTCGTGGCGCCGCAGGGGCTGGTGACGTCATCCAATGTGGCCTGTCTGAATCGCCAGTTGGTCGGTATTGATTTAACAGCACGTCTGCAACGGCCGGTAGCCATTGGTAATGACTGCCGGCTGTTTGTGTTATCGGAGGCTCTGCTTGGCGCGGGGCGCAATTATCGCCGGGTGTTTGGGGTGATTTTGGGCACTGGTGCCGGTGGAGGCCTTTGTGTTGATGGTGAACTCTATCAGGGCCGGCATCAGCTGGCCGGTGAGCTTGGTCATCAGTCTATTGCGGCGCGGGTGCTGGCGAAATATCAGCTGCCGCTGTATCGCTGTGGTTGTGGCCTGGAGGGTTGTGCCGAAACTTACATCTCCGGCACGGGTTTGGCCCGACTTTACACGCATTTCAGTCAGCAGGAAGTGACAACTTATGACTGGTTGCTGGCGCTGCGGGCCGGAGATGCGGTGGCGCAACATTGTTTTGCCTGTTACCTCGATGCACTGGGCGGCGCCCTGGCTGCGCAAGTGTTGGCCTATGACCCGGACGTGCTGGTGCTGGGCGGCGGCTTGTCCGACATTGATGAAATCTTTGCCGCGCTACCTGCTGCGATTAGCCGCCATCTGTTTGCCGGCGTCGAAGTACCTCCGCTGCGCCGTGCCGAGTTTGGCGCCGCCAGCGGTGAACGGGGAGCGGCGATTCTGGGCGCTCGTTTAGCGGCGGGCTGAGCTGCCTGATGCTGCGCCGGCGGGTGCAGCGATTAATTCGTCAATCAGTTGTGCCAGCTCAGCACTGTGGCTGAACATCAGCAAATGGTTCTGCGCTGGTAAGGCGACAAAACGGCCACCACTGTTTTTCGCCAAAGTCGCTGCAAACTTGAGCCCGTCCTGTCGCCAGCGTTCCAGTCGGGTTTTGTCTGCTTTGGCTTCTGCGATCAGCGGCGCTTCAAAATCACTGTCGACCACCGACACCGGCACAACACTGTGTTGCCACGGGGTTTGGCTATATGCAGCTAAATCTGCCTGATACTGGGCGATTTCGATAGCTCTGGCCTGTTGCCGTTGCACTGGTAAACGGCTGGCCTGCAGCTGCTGCAGGTAGTCCCAGTCGGTCAGTTGCTGTTGTGCCTGCGGCACCAATCGGCGGATTTGCGCCAGTTCCGCACTGATTTTCTGCGCGGTTCTGTCATTCCACATGCCTTTGGCCAGTTCAGGCAATAACTCATCAAGGTGCGCCCGGTACCAGTCGGCCGGCGCGCCATTGTAAAGTTCAAGTGCTGCCGGCGTAGGGACGTCGGGGTCCAGCAGTAACAGCCCTTGTAAACGCGGGGCTATGGCCGGGTCATCAGCCAGCAAGCGGGCTGTGATGCTGCCGCTGGCGAAGCTGACCAGCAGAAACTTTTTGGCCTGCAGTTGCGGCAGTAGCAGGGCCAGGTCTTTGGCGAATTTCCGGTAGGAAGGTGTGGCGGTTTCCGAGCTGAAACCACTGCTTTGCCGGTCGACGGCATAAGTGCGGTGCTGCTGCGCCAATACTGGCTGTAGCAAGGCAAACAAACCACTGTCAGCAAAAAAATGTTCGTTGGGACCTGAGATCAGTACTACTGCGACATCCGCTGTTTGCGGTTTGACACTGGCAGGCTCTAACAACCGGACATGCAAAGCACCGTCTGCTACTGGGTAAAGTGTTGAGCCTGTTGGTAAGGCCTGTAGCCCCGCACTGCACAGCAGTGCGCAAAACAGCAGATATTTCATGATGATGGTCCTGACAACTCTTTGCATCAGCATGCCGGTTAGTGACGTTGTTGCAGGTGTAAAAGGGATAAGCAGGGGCTGAATGGCGTTCAGCGGTGCTGGCCAATACTCGACATCACCTGATCAAAATGTGCGTCAATCCGGTCCTGCTCCGTGCGTCCGCCGGCGCCGCAACCCACAATTTTCATACTGTGAATGTCTTTTCTGAGATCAGCACCCGGTGTGGCCAGTACACAACCTTTACCGACCCGCACCAGCTGCGACCCATCCGGCAAAGTTTCCAGCACATCGGCTGCCGGACCAGAACCCGGTTTGATCGCGGGCCGGCGGGTGCTGGTAGCGGACTTGTTTGCGGGCTCAGATCTTGGTGCTGTTAATGCGGCGATCTCTGCTGCTGACAATTCGCGTCGCGCCGTGCGGGCTGAAACGGCGTCGAGCAGCGCGGAGATATCGCCGGGCTCTGCTGACTCCGGCGCTTTTGTTACAGCGGTTGGCGCAACAACCGTTGTCACTGCGTCGGTCTGGGGCTGTGCCGCTGCCGGCTTTGCTGGGCGCACAGGCCTGGTGTCCTGAACTGCCACCGCTGTTGCGGTCTGTGGTCGCTTTGTTGGCTCAGTGAGTAACTTTTCTGGCCTGGTCCTGGCCGGTTTAGCTATCGAAGCCTTGGCTGCAGCTGGCTCCGGTTTTGTGACAGGTTTAGCGGGTGACGGCAGCTCGCCGACTGCAAATATGGTGATTGGCACTGGCTTCTGCCGCTTTGGAACCGTGCTCGGTTTTTGCATTAACACGGCGGTGGCGATGGCCAGATGAACCAGAAGCGACAGGAACAACCAGTGATAAAATGAGAAAATCTTCAGCTCTGACAACACCTTGCCTGCCAATCAAAAAACTCCAGCTGCTATGACCGGGCATTCACGTCGAGGTTCCGCGCCGCAAGTAACCTTTTTTTGTGTTGGCTGGGCCCGCTATCGCGGTAACAAGACTGGTACAGCAGGCAGTGCTGTTGTAAGGTTAAGGGCTTGACCCACTGCAGTCACGAATAACCAGGGAGCCGGTTCATTGCGGGCAGTTTTATTGTTTTTCGCTGTGTTGCTGCCGTTTATTTCAGGTGCCGAACCTGCGTTGCGGGTAATTTATGGCAGTCCGATGCGTCAGCTTGACTCCGTCGATCAGCGTTATCAGTTGCAATTGTTGCGCGAGGCATTACAGGCTTCAGGCGAACCTTTTACGTTGCAGCCATCCGGACAGGATATGGTGCAAAGCCGGGTGCTGAAGGAAATTGCTGCCGGTCAGGTCGATGTGTACTGGAGTATGACTTCGGTTGCGCGCGAACAACAACTGCTGCCGGTGCGGATCCCACTGGATAAAGGTTTAAACGGCTGGCGGCTGTTATTGATTCGTCAGGGCGAACAAGCCAGGTTTCAGCACATCCAAGTGTTATCACAGCTGAAGAAACTCACGTTTATTCAAGGCCATGACTGGCCGGATACGGCAATTTTACAGCACAACGGTTTGTCGGTGCTGACCAGCGCCCATCCGCCACAGCTATTTGACATGTTGCAAAAACAGCGCGGCGATGCTTTTCCCCGTGCCGTGTTTGAAGCTTATGGTGATGCGTTGCGCCAACCGGCGCAGTTTGCGGTGGAATCTCAGTTGGTACTGGTGTACCCGTCCGCCGTGTATTTTTTTGTTAATCGCGACAATCAACGGCTTGCCAGTGCTATCGAGCGTGGCCTGCGTCAGTTAATTGCCAGTGGTCGTTTTGAACTGTTATTTCAGCAACGTTATGGCGCCGCTATTGCGCTGGCAGGCCTGGCTAAACGCCGGCAGATCCGGCTGGAAAATCCGCTGGCCCCGCTAAATTTTCCGTTAGCTGATAGCCCATTGTGGTTTCAGCCGAGTGCGGCCCAGCCGAGTGTGGCCCAGCCGAGTGCGGCCCAACCGAGTGTGGCCCAACCGAGTGTGGCCCAACCCAATCTGGTCGGCCACCAGTCCATTCCAGGCTTGTCCGGCCGCTCAGCGATAGGTGCCACTGGAATGAATGGGCAGTGCTTCGGTTTTAACCTGTTAAAACGGCATTGATATCCGGGGGACTCCGCCGATCCGTCTGTCCCGTATCGCTGTTCGTGCTATGGTCTGATGCTTGCTAAACTGTTGTTTTAGCAAATTCTTGTAAATCTACTTTAACTGCAGGAGGTCAACATGGCCGGGCACATACTCTGGATCGCCGATCCTGCACCAGTGATGCAGGTGACATTGCCTGCAGGGTGGGAAATCACCCAGACAGACCCGGCCGGTGCGCTGCAACTCAGCGAAGCACCTGCGCTGGTGATCACGGATTTGGTGCAATCATCACTGGTTGACGACATTGCCCGGCATTTTGCGCACAGCATCCGGGTGCTGGCGGTGCCGGATTGTCAGGATGAGCAATTATTACCTTATCTGCAGCATTACCATTTATTTTGTCTGCAACCGGTGCCGGAAGACAGTATTCTGCGGCTGGTCAATGTCGCCGAGGCGCTGACTTCACTGGGTCTGAGCGCCCGTTGTCGCAGTCAGTTACTGGCGTGTTCTCATTTACCGCTGATCCCGCCGATAGTCGGCCAGTTGCAGCAATTGCTGATGGACCCGGACGTGCGGGTCGACAAATTAGCCGAATTGATTGAACAGGACGCTGTGCTCAGTGCGCGTTTGCTGCAATTGGCCAACTCCGCCTATATGGGTTTTAACCAGGACACTTATTCGGTGCAGATGGCGATAAGCCGGTTGGGGCTTAGCTTGTTATATGGTGTGGTGCTGGCGCTCAGTGTGTCACAGGACAGTGACCAGAGCGGTGGTTTAGCCGGTGTCCGGTTGGCCGGACATTGCCGGCAGGTCGGGCAGTGGCTGGCGCTGGAGCAGAGTGTCATGGAACAGATGATGCTGGCGGCTTTGTTTTATCAGCTGGGGCAGACATTACTGCGCACCAGCGAAGGCGAGATCGGAGCCCTGACTCCGGCACAGGCTGGCGCATTTATGCTGACTTTATGGGGTTTTGCTGCACCGGTCGCAAAGGTCTTGCTGGCCCAGCAGTCCCTGCAACAGGCAGTGAAACAACCGGCCGCGCTGGGGCTTTATCTGGCGCGGTCCCGTCAGCCCTTGCGTGAGCCTGAAGCAACGCTGGAAAAAGTGCTGTTGAAACTGGGGCTGCGGCAGCACTGGCCGGCGTCATGAGCATAGTTGGTGTACTGAACGAGCTGGAGCTGGCAGCACTGAGGGCCGATCCCTGGTTTGTCACACTGACTGGTGCACAGCAGCAACAGCTGCTGAGTCTGGGCCGTAAACGTCAGCTGTCTGCCGGACAACCGCTGTTTAGCCGTGGTGACGCTTTCTGTGGTATCTACGTGCTGCTGGATGGCCAGCTGCTGATCTCCGGTTTACATCAGTCGGGGCAGCAGGCACTACTGACGCTGCTGACTCCAGGACAGTGGCTCGGTGAGATTGCCTTGTTTGACCAAAAGCCCCGCACCCATGATGCTGCCGCGCTGCAGGAAACCGTATTGTGGCATCTGCCAAAGGCGGCGTTACAACAGCTGGTCCATGCAGATCCGCTCTGGTGGCAGGCCTTTGGTCAGTTACTGACCAGCAAACTGCGTCAGGTGTTTATTGAACTGGAAGACCGCGCAGTGCTGAGCGCAGCACAGCGGCTGGCGCGCCGGCTGGTTCAGCTCAGTCAGCAGCAGGCCGACATTCCGTTGCAGCAGGAACAATTAGGTCAGTTATTATCCTTGTCCCGCCAGACCACTAACCAGTTGTTGCGCCAGCTGGTTGCGCAAGGCTTAATCCAAACGCAATATGGTGGCATCACAGTGCTGAACAGACCGGCATTGTTGCAACTGGCACAAGCATAAAGCATATCCCTTGCGTAATTGCAGCCCTAAAATGTCAGGTATCTGACAGAGTTGCAGCGCAACTGGTTTTACATTGCAGTTTCTCGCCTCTGACTATAAGGAATAACAATGCGGACTTTACGTGAACAATTAAGCCAATATGCGCTCTACCATCGCGACCAGCGGAACATTCTGACCCACTTCGCCGGCATTCCGCTGATTGTGATTAGTGTGTTTGGTATGCTGTCGTTTCCACTGTTTGGCACTGCTGTCAGTGCTGCACTGGTGTTGCTGGTACTGAGCTGTTTGTATTATTTGCTGCTCGACCTGAAATTCGGCCTGTTGATGCTGCTGTTCAGCGGTGGCTGTTTTGCCTTGTCGCAGCAGCTGGTGCTGTTGCTGAATCAGCAGTGGTTGTGGGGCTCAGTTGCGGTATTTGCGCTAGGTTGGGTATTACAGTTTATCGGTCATTATTTTGAGGGTAAAAAACCGGCTTTTGTCGATGACCTGATGGGACTGTTAATCGGGCCTTTGTTTATCGTCGCCGAATGGGTGTTTATCGCCGGTTTTGCTACTGAGTTAAAGCAGCAAATCGAAGCAGACGCCGGCCCGGTGCGCCAGGGCTGAACAGCCCGGCGCAACCTTACTGCCATCGCGCGATTTTAGCCTTTAAAGTGCACTGAGCAGGCTGTAGTAAAACTGCACAGCTTTGACCAGATTGTCTTGGCTTATCCGTTCGTTATTGCCGTGGAATCCACCCAGTTCAGCGGAAGTCAGCACCATTGGGTTAAAGCGATAACTGGCGCCAGCCACTTCTTCATAAAAACGGCTGTCCGTGCCGCCGATGGTCAGCCCCGACACGACCACCAGTGGTGTGGCCTCAGGACCCGTCACCGCATAGGCACTTTGTGCTGCGTGACTGATACGCCTGAAACCCTCGCCGTCTTTGGCGGCGACTTTAGAAGCTGCCATACCCTGCAATACGCTGAGTTCAACCCTGGGGTCATTAATCACGGCGCTGGCGTGCGCCAGAATCGCATCAACACTATCCCGCGGATGCAGCCGGAAATTAACCACCGCTGTAGCTTGTTGTGGCAACACATTGGCTTTGATGCTGCCATTTAGCATGGTTGGCGCTGTGGTGGTTCGCAGCATGGCATTCGCCGTTGGCATTTTGCTCAGCTCATGTTCCAGCAACGGGCCGAACAACCAGCGGTTGGCCAGTAACATCCGCTGTAACCAGGCCATATGCGGACCAAGCTGATCGTAAAAATCTGCGGTCAGGCCATCAATACCGCCCGGAACCTGCTGGTCAGTCAGGCGGATCAGCGCACGGGCCAGAATACTGACGGCCGTTTCTGCCGGTGGCATCGAACTGTGGCCGCCCGGGCTTTGCACGCTCAGTTGCAGATTCAGGAAGCCTTTTTCGGCCACGTTGATACTGGCAATATCGGCCGCGACGCCAGGGATCATCTGACGCAGCACAAAAGAGCCTTCATCCAGTGACCATGCCAGTTTGACCTCGCGTTGCTGTAACAGCGCGGTGACCGCTGCGGCACCTTCTTTGCTTCCGATCTCCTCGTCATGGGTCAGGGCCAGATAGACATCATGCGGTGGTTGATAACCTTGTTCCAACAGCAGGCTGATCGCTTCGAGCATGGCAACTGCCGCGCCTTTGTCATCCATAGCGCCACGTCCCCAGACGTAACCTTGTTTAATGGCGCCGGAAAACGGGCTTTGCTGCCAGAGTTTTTCGGTACCTGGTGTGACCGGCACCACATCATAATGCGCGGACAACAGCATCGCATCGCGTTGGCTGTCTTTGCCTTTCCAGCGATAGAGCAGAGTCAGCTCATTGACTGGCGTCAATTCCAGCTGTTGCAGCTGCGGATAGCGCTGGCCGACCCACTGGATAAACTCCAGAAATCGGGTTTTATTGCGTTTGGCGCTATTGTCATAGGAAATGGTCTGGAACTGGATCGCTTCCGACAAATGCTGGCTGACTTTGTCGATGTCGACACTCAATGCGACTGGCTGTGCCGCAGTGGCTGTTGGCGGACTAAAACTGACAGTCCGGATGATGACAATACCGGTTAACAGCAACAACAAGATTGCGCTGTATTTCAGGACTGCTTTAACCATGATTATTCCCCACCTTTGTGCATAAATTGCCATTGTTATTTTTGCTTTTCCCGGCCTATCACCGGTACGTGCCGGCAACAGCTATCTGATTCACTGTAAAGTTTCACAACAGATCTGACCAGAAGATTTTATCAACAGTCCCTAAAGTTTGTGGCGAAAAAGTGGACGTCAGAAAAGGCTGTGCTAAGTTCAAAAGTCAGGAGCTGCCACAGCACCGAACAGTTCAGTAAAGTGACAGGCGTCAGGGATTTTTGAGTATGACACAGCAACCGCAATGGACTGAGCAACAGACTGCAACCAGCAGGTGGCCGTTGTGGCTGGCTGCTGCAATTCTGCTGTCTGGGGTGGTCGCTGCATTTTTTTATGCCCGGGCTTTGGAGCAAGAAAATCAACAGCGAATGCTGTCAGCATTAAGCGATACCGCAGCACAGATAGTTCAGCACAGTAAAGACCGGTTACAGCGTTATCAATATGGCCTGCGTGGCGCGCGCGGGCATGTGCTGACTGCCGGTAGTACGCTTAGTGCTGCAACTTTTCACGCTTACAGCCAAAGCCGGGATATCGCCACTGAATTTCCCGGTGCGCATGGTTTTGGCTATATCCATCGCGTGACTCCGGCGCAACTGCCGCAGTTTTTACAGCACGCCCGTCAGACCGGGCCGGCGGATTTTAAAATCACGGTACTGTCACCGCATCCCCATGATCATTTCATTATTCAATATATCGAACCGCTGGAGCGCAATCAGGCTGCCGTTGGTCTGGACATCAGTTCAGAATCGAATCGTTATGCCGCTGCTGTTGCGGCAATGCAAAGTGGTGAGGCGCGGCTGACCGCACCGATAACATTGGTGCAGGCGGGGGGCAAACCGCTACAGGCCTTTTTGATGTTAATGCCGGTGTATCAGGGCTGGGTTACACCTGCGACAGTGGCAGAGCGGCAAAAGCTGTTGCAGGGCTGGAGCTATGCACCGCTGATTGCCGGTGAGGTGCTGCAAGATTTACTGGCGCAATCCAACGGTATTGGTCTTGAAATGCGTGATGTGACCGGTGAGCCCAGGATGTTTTATCAGTCCGGCGCAGCACATTCATCCACCAAAGATCAGGGGGATGTCGTGCTGGAAAGTGACGTGTTTGGCCGGCGTTGGCAATGGCATTTTCATGCGGAACAGCAGTTCATTCAGCGTCTTGGTTTGCCGTCCGTGCAGCAGCAGTCAGCAATAGGACTGCTACTGACGTTGTTACTGGCACTGACGGCCAGTATGGGCATGCGGATTTATCTGTCACGTCAGCAGTTTCATGAGCATAAAAGCCGGCTGGCAGCCATAGTACGTAGTTCCGGCGATGCCATTATCAGTCAGGATTTACAGGGAGTCGTGACCAGCTGGAATCAGGGGGCAGAACTGATGTTTGGTTACTCTGAAGCTGAAGCCGTGGGGCAACCGCTGCTCAATCTGATTATTCCGCCAGAACTGAAATCACAGGAAGAACAAATCCTGCAGCAAATCCGCCGCGGGGAGAGTGTGAAGCAATTTGTCACACAGCGCCGGCATCAGGCCGGCACCATGTTAGATGTGCTGGTCAATGTGTCGCCGGTGTATGATGAAAAAGGCCGTATTATCGCGGCGGCAAAAACCTTGCGCGATATTGGCGAGCTGGTGGCCAGCCGCCGTCAGCTGGACCAGACGCTGCGCCAGCATCAGACGTTACTGGCCACCATTAATGCCCAGTTTTTGTATGTCGAAACTGATCCGTCGGGCCGGATCCTCGATGTGAATGCCGTGTTCTGTCAGAGCCTTGGTTATAACCGGACCGAGTTGCTTGGTCAGACACATCAGCAGGTCAATTCAGGCGTGCACCCGGCGGTATTCTGGCAACAAGTCTGGACGCAAATCAGTCAGCAACAGGCCTGGCGCGGTGAGATTTGTAACCGGCATCAGAATGGCAGTCTGCGCTGGTATGACACAGTGATAATGCCGCTGCTGAATGCCAGCGGGCGGACTGAACGTTACATTGCATTGTCCAGTGACATCACAGATCGGATCCAGGCCGAATCTCACCGCGCCGAGCTGCATCAGCTGATTGATACCGTGCTGCGGGCTGCCTCAGAAGTGGCCATCATCAGCCTCGACAAACATGGTGTGGTACAGCTGTTTAACCGGGGGGCTGAGCTGATGCTGGGCTATCAGGCCGCTGAGATGTCAGGACAGGCGCAGCTGACCGCCCTGTTAAGCCCCAGCGAGTTTGTCAGTCGCAGCCGTGAGATGGAGCTGGGCGGTGAAACGCAGGCCGATTTACTGGCGCATCTGGCCAAAACCGGGGCGCCGGAGACCTGGCGCAGCCAGCTGACCTGTCAGGACGGCAGCCAGTTACCGGTGTTGCTGACCTTAACTGCGATCCGCGATACCAGCTGCGAACTGCTCGGTTATTTGCTGATTGCACTGGATTTCAGTGAGCAATTGCAGTCTGAGCTGGATTTAACCATGTTGCGCGACCAGCTCAGTATTGCCGCTGAGGTGGCACATATGGGCGTCTGGACCTGGCAGCCGGAAAATAACGAATTATGGTGGAATGGCCGGATGTTTGATATTTACCGGCAGGACCCGGCGCTGGCACAGTCCGGACTGCGTTATCAACACTGGCAGCAGCGGGTCCATCCGGAGGACCTGGCCGCAACTGAAGCGGCGTTGCAACAAGCGCTCGCCGGAACCGGTCAGTATGAGCCTATCTTCCGCATCGTCACGCCGGATCGCGGGGTGCGGTATATTCAGGGGGCGGCGACCGTTGAACGCAAAGCCGACGGCACGCCCTGGCGCATGACCGGCATTAATCTCGATATCACTGAGCAACGTGAGCTGGAGATGCAATTGCGTCAGGCGAAGGAACAGGCGGATAGCGCGAATCAGGCAAAGTCGCAGTTCCTCGCCAATATGAGTCACGAGATCCGCACTCCGCTCAATGCCGTGCTTGGCATGCTGCAGCTGCTGCAACAAACACCGCTCAGTGATTTACAGACCGACTATGTCGGCAAAACCCAAATTGCCGCCACCGCGCTGCTGGGGCTCTTGAACAATATCCTGGATTTTTCCAAGATTGATGCCGGCAGGCTGGAACTAGACGCGGCGCCGCTGGAACTGGCCGGGTTTTTCCACGACGTCGCGGTATTACTTGGCGCCACCCATCAAAACCCACATGTGGAACTATTGTTTGATTTGGCCGCGGATTTGCCGGCCAGCATTGTCGCTGACCGGCTGCGCTTACAACAGGTGCTGGTGAATCTGGCCGGCAATGCACTGAAATTTACCCAGCAGGGCTATGTCCGGCTCAGTGTCAGCCGTCAGGACGCTGTGCCCGGTAAAGCGCGGCTGCTATTCAGGGTTGAGGACAGCGGGATCGGCATTTCAGCGGAGCAGCAACAACGCTTGTTTAATGCCTTCAGTCAGGCGGAAACGTCCATCAGCCGCCGCTTTGGTGGTACCGGGCTTGGTCTGGTTATTTGCCAGCGTCTGCTCGCATTAATGGCCGCCAACCTGCAGCTCGAAAGCCAGCCGGGCCAAGGCAGCTGTTTCAGCTTTAGCATCGAATTTCCGCTGGTGACTGAGCTGGCGCCGGCGTTGTTGCCGCAGCCGCTGAAAGTGCTGGTGGCGGACGATCAGCCGTTGGTCCGGCAAAGTCTGACCGCCAGTTTGCAGCAGCTGGGCTGCGCCGTGACAGCTGTAGGAGATGGCGAAGCCGCGGTGCAGGCCGTGCGCGAGGCGGCTGATACAGACAATCCATTCCAGTTGGTATTACTGGACTGGAAGATGCCAGGGCTGGATGGTCTTGCGGCCGCGCAGCAAATGTTGCAACAAAGCCAGGGCAGCGCTAAGGCAACCCCGTTGCCAATGCTGATGATGGTCACTGCCTTTGAGAGCGAGGTGCTGCAGCAGCTGGCGCGGCAGCAAGACCAACCCATCCGTGACGTGCTGATCAAACCCGTCACACCACAGCAACTGGCCAGCCGTATTCAGCAGGCGTTGCAGCCAGAGGCAAGCAAAGCCCGGTCGCAAACCGTGTTGCCGGAAAAACCACTGGCTGGTTTGTCTTTGCTGGTAGTAGAGGACAATGCGCTAAACCGGGAAGTCGCCGAGCAGTTATTGTTGTCGGCCGGCGCCCGCGTCACGCTGGCGGTCGACGGTTTTATTGCAGTGGCGCTGGTGCAACAGCAGTATTTTGATTTG
>CAMLNG010000021.1 GCA_946481195.1 uncultured Chromatiaceae bacterium | reverse complement strand
GCCTGCTGGCATGTACCAGGCCGACCAGCCCTGATGGGTAAAGAAGTTGCGGGAGAAAAAGTAGAAACACAAAAAGGCTGTGCCATACAGCAACACCACAGCCAGATGCCGCAAAAGCAGTGCAGCTGCGTTATCGGTGCGGAAAAATTCCTTTTTGTATTGTTCCCACATTTGCTAAAGTCTTGCCAGTTGCTTCCAAGGATGAGTGTGACGCATGCCCCGGTCAGTGTTAGTTGTTGATGACCATCCTATTGTGCGGGATGGATTCTGTCATCTGTTTGATTCAATTGGCGATTATCAATGCATCGCCCAAGCAGGGAATGGCAAAGAAGCGCTGAATCAAGCCAGTCTGCAAACCTTTGATTTGATTTTGGTGGACCATTCGCTGCCTGACATCAAAGGCCCTGAGCTCATCAAAGTGCTCAAACATAGCCAGTTGCAGGCTCGTTTTATCATGGTCTCGATTTACGATAACAATCCTTATGTGCAACAGGCCGAAGAGGCCGGTGTGCATGCTTACCTGTCAAAACGCACTGCTGCCGATGAACTGACGTTGGCACTAGAGCGCATCGCAGAGGGCGAGTTTTTCTTAAGCAGTGACGTGGCCCGCAACCTAAAACAGCGCGAACGTGCGCAAAAACAAGCGGGGCTCGACAAGCTGACCAGTCGTGAACAGCAAGTATTCAGCCTGCTGGCGCGCGGTTATTGCGTCAAAACTGCGGCACGTGAACTCGATTTAAACGAAAAAACCGTGCACACCCATCGCGCCAATATCTGCCAAAAGCTGGGTGTCCAGAGCGACTATCAGCTGCTGCAGCTGGCACTGAAATTTGGTTTGCTAGAGCTCAGTGAGCTGACTGACTAAGGCTCATTATTCTTCATCATTATCGGCACACAGAACTCAGAATTCTTCTGATGCCAGCTGCGATTAATTCCGATTTTTGCAACAACTAAGCCTTTTAGGCTGCGTACATCTAATCGCAATCAAAGATGTATGTCATGGTCGACCAGGTTATTCAGCAAATTCATGCGATTGAAAGTCAGTATCAACACGATGTATCCGTTATTCAGGCGTTGGAGGGAAAGCTGGAAACTCTGGCGGCAGGCCCTTCGCTCTACAATCTTAACTTTCTGCTATATCGCAATCATTTTCGAGCCAAACACGCAGCTAATCTCAAGGTAAAGCGCCCGCGAATTTTGCTGGGGCTTATCAACTACGATGTGTATCCAAACTTTCAAAGTATTGGTTTGCTGATTTATGCCGATTTGGTGTCGTTGTCGATACCCAATCTGGTTGATGGGCAGGCAGATAGATTGGCTTTTGATATTGCAGTTGATGACCTGTCTGAAGCTGTTCAGCGCTTACCTGCAGGCTTTGTTCCAGATTATTATTTTGACCCCCAAGCCTGCGGGGCCAGTATTGCGCCGAAAGGTCTGGAACGGTTGCCATTTCCCTCTGTCGCCGGGATATGCCACACCTTTCGAGGCTTGCACTGTGAATATCTGGCGAAATTGTTTGATGTGGTTGCCCCGGTGTCATCCGCTTTTGTGCCTCTGTATCAGGTGTTCATGGGTAACAAAACCGTGCTCGACCTGCCTTTTGGCGCGAACTGGGGCTCATTTCATTATTCAACGGGGCAGTACAACATTGCCAAAGATATTGATTTGATTGTGAGTTTTGGTGAGGGAGTGGGTGCTGAATACGGTGGCTGGCGTGGCGTGGCGATTCAGTTGGCGCGGAGTTTTGCTGAGCAGTATGCCAATCAATACAAAGTGGTGTTTGTCAGCGGCGTCTCCCATCAGGAATACAGCCAATTGCTGGCGCGCAGCAAAATTGGTCTGAATGTCGTTGGTTTTAACGGGCCTTATAACTACCGAAGCTGTGAGCTGATGAACCATCAGGTAGCGTTGTTGCAGCTTGATGTGGATTTTGGTTTGCCGCAGATGCAGATGGCCGACTACTTTGTGCCAGGGCAAGAGTACATCGCTTGTGATGTCAGCAACTTTACTGAAACTCTGCTGCGCTATCTGCTGCAGCCTGCGTTGATAAACAAAATTGCTGCCGCTGGCCGTGCCCGGCTGGAGCGTGAATATTCTTACGAGGCGGTCCAGCTGCAGATTGGTAAAGCTATCAGCAGCATCGATTTTGCCAGTATTCAGGCAGCCCGATTAGATGAGACTGCACAGCGACAGCACCGATTGGCTATGCTGGCCACAGCACCGCAAGGTCATACACTCAAGCATCAGGTGTTTGCCCGTGAAGTTGTTGCCAATTTTGATGCATCAAACCCGATGTCTATTCGCCAGCTGATCATTGCGCTGCCTATGCTCAAGCAGGACTTGCAGCGGCCTTTGTTGGAGCAATCGACTCATCCTTTGCTACGACAATTGTCAGGCCTTTCTTTACTGGACGGCATCGAGACGCTGAGCATACAGCTGCCGCAGCATTCGAGAGTATTAAGTGATGAGTGGGCACTGATTTGCTGGCGTGCAAGTAGTGGTTATCCCAACATTGATGACCTGCAAAGCTTGTTGTTTATCCTCATCCAATCACCGCCTGAGGCTGCGCAGTTCCCGGATTATCACAAAGCGCCTTATCCGTTTTTATTTGGCGATACTGACCTCGACGCTGAAGAAGCCAGAAAACAATTACTTGATATGCCTTATTGTCTCGCTGGTAGTGATCGTATTCGGCAGAAAATACAACAGCGCGATTATATGGTTTGGTGGTGTCAGCGATTACTTGATGCGTCCGGGCCTGTCGCGGCGTGAGTCAATGCTCGCACAAGCGGATCGGTGCCCTAGGGCAGCATTAAATCTGCTGAATTGACAATGACAGCGATCCGCATGTTAATTCAGCAGGCTCATCCGGTTTTCTTCGTAATACCCTGCAACTTTTCCCATCACCAATGCGCTCAATGGCAGGCTGCTCAGGTTGGTCTTTGCTGAGTGGCGCCTGGTGTCGTGTTAAGGTAAAACAGATAAAAACCACCCAATCCAGTGGCCTGTGAGGCCGCTGCTCCAGGTCCGGAGGCGCTATGCCAACCCCTTTTCCAAGCAATAAAACGATGACCGCATTGATGTTAGCGCTGTGCCTGCAAGGCCAGACCTTTGCGCTGGAAGCTGCTGCAGTCAATACCAACACACCTGTGGCTGAAACCGCAGCCAACGCGGCGGCGCAGCTGCAAACCGTTATCGACGAGCATTGGCAGTACAGTTTGCGGGAAGACCCCATCACCGCCGGCCGGATGGGCGTGGCGGGTTTTAACGACCGTTTACCGGGTGTGACGGCGGCAGACCGGGCCCGGCGACTGAAGAGTGAGCAGCAGTTTTTACGCCGGCTGGAAGCTATCAATCCGGACCCGTTAACTGACGCCGAGCGCATCAATCATCAGCTGCTCAGCTGGGTCCTGCAGAATTCGATTGATGCCAATCAGCTGTTTTTAGACCGTATTCCGGCTAACACATTTTACAGTTTCTGGGGCTCGGCGCTGGATGCCAGCAGTGGGCTGTCGATGCACACAGTGCAGGATTATCGTGATTACATTAGCCGGATCAAAGACTTTGGCCGCTATTTTGACGAGAACATCGCCAATATGCGCCAGGGTATTAAAGACGGTTTTGTGTTGCCGAAAATCGTGGTGCAGGGCATAGCACCGACGGTGCGGGCGCTGGTATACAGCGACCCGACTCAAAGCAGTTTGTATGAACCCTTCAAAAAACTACCGGCCAGCTTGAGCAAAGCGGAACAACAGCAGCTGCAAAAAGACGCCAGAAAAGCTATTGCTGAAGTGGCAATTCCGGCATTTGCCCGGGTTGCTGATTTTCTCGAAGGCGATTATTTAACTGCGGCGACCACCAGCCTGGCGGCAGAACAGCTGCCAAACGGCAAAGCCTATTACCGCCATACCATCCGTACTTATGTTACGGCCGATATCGACCCGGCGCAGATCCATGCCACCGGCCTTGCCGAAGTGAAACGCATCCGCGCAGAGATGGATGCGCTGATTAAAGAAACCGGCTTTGAAGGCAGTTTTGAGCAATTCACCAGCTTTTTGCGCACAGATCCGCAGTTTTACGCCAAAACACCCCGTGATTTGTTAAAAGAAGCCGCTTATATCGCCAAACGCATTGATTACCGCCTGCCGGAATTCTTTGGCAAGTTACCGCGTTTGCCATACGGTGTGGTGCCGGTGCCGGCAGAAATTGCACCGAATTACACCACGGCTTCTTATAACTCCGCGGCTATTGGCGGCACGCGCGGCGGCGCTTATTGGCTCAATACTTTTGCGCTTGATCAGCGGCCCATGTATGAACTGGTGGCACTGACCTTACACGAAGCAGTGCCGGGGCATCACCTGCAAAGTGCTATTTCACAGGAACTGGAGGACGTGCCGCAGTTTCGCCGCAATTTATATTTAAGTGCTTATGGCGAAGGTTGGGGTCTGTACGCCGAGCGGCTTGGCGTGGAGATGGGTGTCTATGAAAATGCGTATCAGCAGTTTGGCCGGCTGAGTTATGAAATGTGGCGTGCCTGCCGGCTGGTGATAGATACCGGCATTCACGCCAATGGCTGGAGCCGGCAACAGGCGCTGGATTTCCTGGCGCAAAATACCTCGTTGTCGCAGGCCAATGTGCGGGCTGAAGTGGACCGTTATATTTCCTGGCCGGGTCAGGCGTTGTCTTACAAAATGGGTGAAATCAAAATCCGACAGCTGCGCGCCAAAGCCGAACAGGCGCTGGGTGATAAGTTTGACCTGCGGGCTTTCCACGATGCGTTATTAGCCAACGGTGCATTGCCGCTGGAAGTGCTCGAAGCTGAGATGGACCGTTTTATTGCCAAAGCCAAATCGCGCTGAACGGCACTGCCTGGCTGCTTGAGCCTGGTTCATTGATGCTCTGGCCGGCACTGCCGGCCAGGGTAAATCCTTGTTTGCCGCTAATTTTTATCGTTTTACGCACTGAGTTCTGCCGGATGACATGCCTTCATCACTTCAATAGTCGCTTGTGCCAGCGGTGATGCGCTGTTGCTTTTGGAGGTGATCAGCATCACCGGAATTTGATAGCGGTATTTGGCTGGCAGAATGGCCTGGAACAGGCCTTTGTCGACCCAGTAGCTGGCGTAATGCTCAGGTAAATAACCGATAAACTGCCCTGACAGGATCAGATGGGCGATGCCTTCGTCGTGATAGGCGCTGGCGCTGTTCTGGTAGTTCAGGCCGTCGTTGCGGCTGTCTTTGTCGCGCAGGTAGTTGCTGGTGATGACTTCAGCTTGTGGCAATAACTCACTGATTTTACTGGCATCGCAGTCAAATAGCGGATGGCCTTTGCCGCAGTATAAATAGTTGGTTTCATTGTGTAGCGGCACATAATCCAGGCCGCGGATCTGATGGCGGCTGACACCGATACCAACCAGCGAGCGGCCATTGGCGACTGAAGTTTCCACTTCGCGAGCTTCACAGACATAAATTTCAAACTGCAGATTGCTGCTTTTGGCTTTCAGCCGGGCTATTGCCTGCGATACGCCGCAGCGCGGGTCGTTGACCAAAGTATCAATAATCGCAATAGTCACGCGGCCGGAGAGCTGATGTTTGGAACCTGCGACCGTGCTGGCGAATGTCTCGCACTGCTGCAGTAATTCTAATGATGCCTGATAAGTGATGCGGCCGGCGTCGGTCAGTTCAAAGCCGCTGCGGCCGCGTTTACACAGCTTCAGGCCCAGTCTTATTTCCAAGTCCGATAAATGCGTGCTGATAGTCGAGCGACCGATATTTAACCGGGACTCGGCCGCCGATAAACCGCCACATTCAACGATAGTGACAAATATCCGCAATAAGCGTAAATCAACGTCCTGCACCTGCATCAGTTATCAGCCTTTTAGTTTGATAAATCCGGAATGAGATACGATTATTATGTATTTATAAAACATCAACGGCAAGCTAGCATCTGCTTATCCGTTGCCGGTTGGCAGCAGCAATTTCATCGTTTTACGGAGTTTAAGATGGCATTTTATTACGGTATCGATCGGCTGGATTTAGACACAGTCAACGGCATCGCCACGGGCCAGATCCCGGCGCTGCTCAGCGAAGCGGCAATCGCGAAAATCAACCAAAGCCGTGCTTGTGTTGACGTGATGGCTGCTTCCGACAAAGCCATTTATGGCATCAATACCGGTTTTGGCCCTCTGTGCGACACACAAATTTCTCCGGCCGAAACTGCCTTGCTGCAGAAAAACCTGCTGATCACCCATGCGGTTGGCGTCGGTGAACCTATCGCCAAAGCCATTTCCAAACTGATGTTAATCACCAAAGTACACGCGCTGAGCCAGGGCTTTTCCGGCGTACGCTTAGCAGTGGTGGAGCGCATGCTGAAATTTATCGAACTGGATTTAATTCCGGTGGTGCCGGAGCAGGGCTCCGTCGGTGCGTCCGGCGACTTAGCGCCGTTGTCACATTTATTCCTGCCATTAATCGGCGAAGGCGAATTCTGGGCCAAAGGCGATAGCAAAGAGATGATTCCGGCGGCACAGGTCTTGGCTGAGCACGGCCTTTCGCCACTGGAGCTGCAAGCCAAAGAAGGTTTGGGCCTGATTAACGGTACCCAGTTTATTCTGTCGCATGGCATCACGGCTTTGACCAAAATGCAGTACTTACTGGATTTAGCCGATGTGGCGGGCGCCATGAGCATCGAAGGTATGCAGGGCAGTGGTTCACCGTTTCGGCCTGAACTGCACGAAATTCGGCCTTTCCCTGGCAATATCGAAGTTGCCGCGCGGATGCGCCGTTTATTCAAAGATTCGCAAAATATGGCGTCGCACACCGGCTGCGCCCGCGTGCAGGACCCGTATTCGCTGCGTTGTATTCCGCAGGTACATGGCGCCTCGCGTAATGCCTTTGCCCATTTAAAACAGCTGGTCGAGATTGAGATGAACTCAGTCACCGACAACCCGATTGTGATTAGCAGCGAAGAAGCGCTGTCGGGCGGTGGTTTCCACGGTCAGCCGCTGGCGATGGTACTGGATTACACCTCGATTGCCGCCGCTGAGCTCGGCAATATCTCTGACCGCCGTTGTTATCTGCTGCTGGAAGGCCTGCACGGTTTACCGCGTTTGCTGACCAAAGCCGGTGGCCTGAATTCGGGTTTGATGATCCCGCAATACACCACCGCCGCCTTGGTGACGGAAAACAAATCTTTGTGTTTCCCGCCTTCTGCTGACAGCGTGCCAACCTCGATGGGCCAGGAAGATCATGTGTCGATGGGCAGTATCTCAGGCCGTAAACTGAATCAGATCTTAGGCAACTTAGAGAAAATTCTGGCGATTGAACTGATGTATGCAGCGCAGGCGATCGAATTCCGCCGGCCGAACAAGTGCTCAGATTTAATTGAAGAAAATCATGCCATTATCCGCGCTAAAGTGGCAAAACTCGAAGAAGACCGTCTGCTGAAGCCGGATATCGACGCGATGATAAAGCTGGTCCGTACGCAAGCTTTCCACGTTAACTTTGCGCTGAATTGATACAGGAATTTGCCATGAATTTTCAGGAACAAATCAAACAAGGTATTCCGGCCACGCTGCCGGCGGCGAAGCCCTATCCGGCGGATGCCAACCGCGCGCCGAAGCGCAAAGACATTTTAACCAAAGCGGAAAAACAGCTGGCGGTGCGTAACGCGCTGCGCTATTTCCCGGCCGACTGGCATGGTGAATTAGCCGTTGAATTTGCCAATGAGCTCAATGACTTCGGCCGCATTTATATGTACCGCTTTAAGCCGGAATACGCCATTAAAGCGCGGCCGATCAGCGACTATCCGGCGAAGTGCCAGCAAGCTGCTGCCATTATGCTGATGATTGACAACAATTTAGACCCGGCAGTGGCGCAGCATCCGGAAGAGCTCATCACTTACGGTGGCAATGGCGCTGTGTTTCAGAACTGGGCGCAATACCGCTTAACGATGAAATACTTAAGTGAAATGGCGGAAGATCAGACGCTACACATGTATTCCGGCCACCCGATGGGCTTGTTCCCGTCTTCAGTCGAAGCACCGCGGGTGGTGGTCACCAACGGCATGATGATCCCGAATTATTCCAAACCGGATGACTGGGAGCGCTTTAATGCGCTTGGCGTCACCCAATACGGCCAGATGACTGCCGGTTCATTTATGTATATTGGCCCGCAGGGCATTGTACACGGCACCACCATCACAGTAATGAATGCGTTTCGCAAAGTGCTGCCAAAGGGTCAGAGTCCAAAAGGCAAAATTTTCTTAACTGCTGGTTTAGGCGGTATGAGTGGCGCCCAGCCGAAAGCCGGCAATATCGCCAACTGCATTACAGTCTGCGCTGAAGTGAACCCAAAAGCGGCGACCAAACGCCACCAGCAGGGTTGGGTTGATGAGTTGATTGACAACATGCCGGCGCTGCTCACCCGGGTCAAACAAGCCCAGGCACAGCAGGAAGTGGTGTCTATTGCTTATATTGGTAACGTGGTCGATGTGTGGGAAGCCTTTGATGAACATGGCATTTTTGTACATTTAGGCTCAGATCAGACCTCGCTGCACAACCCATGGTCGGGTGGTTATTACCCGGTGGGCATTTCGTATGACGAAGCGAATCGTTTGATCCGCGAGGAGCCGGAATTATTCCGCGCCAAGGTGCAGGATACATTAAAACGCCACGCCGCTATCGTGAATAAACACACTGCTAAAGGCACGTATTTCTTTGACTACGGCAATGCGTTTTTATTAGAAGCCTCGCGCGCCGGTGGCGATGTGATGGCGGACAATGGCATCGACTTTAAATATCCATCTTATGTGCAGGATATCTTGGGCCCAATGTGTTTTGACTACGGATTTGGCCCGTTCCGCTGGGTTTGTACGTCCGGCAATCCGGCTGATTTGGATAAAACCGATGCGATTGCCGCGGATGTCCTGAAGCGCATCATGCTGGAATCGCCGGAAGAAATTCAGCAGCAGATGCAGGACAACATCACCTGGATTTTAGACGCCAAGCAAAACAAACTGGTGGTCGGCTCGCAAGCGCGGATTTTATATGCCGATGCGCAGGGTCGTGCCGAAATCGCCCAGGCCTTTAATGAAGCAATTAGCCGTGGCGAAATAGGCCCTGTGGTGTTAGGCCGTGACCATCACGACGTCAGCGGCACCGATTCGCCATTCCGTGAAACGTCTAACATCTATGACGGCAGCCGGTTTACCGCCGACATGGCCATTCATAACGTCATCGGCGACAGTTTCCGTGGTGCGACCTGGGTGTCCATTCACAACGGTGGTGGCGTTGGCTGGGGCGAAGTGATGAATGGCGGTTTTGGCATGTTGCTGGATGGCTCGGCTGAGGCATCTAAGCGCTTAAAATCCATGCTGTTTTTTGATGTGAACAACGGTATCGCGCGTCGCAGCTGGGCACGCAATAACGAAGCGGATTTTGCTATCCGCCGCGAAATGGCGCGCACCCCAAAACTGCAGGTCACGCTGGCTAATCGCGTTGATGACGAGCTGCTGAACCAGTTGCCGTTTTAACTTTGTACAACAGGCCGGCGCTCGCCGGCCTGCTTCTGTTCGCAGTTGCAGCCTTGCAATGCATCATTTACTCTTCTTTTCAGCGACATAGCTCTATACTGCAATTTGTAGCACGTGAAAAAGCTGTTTTGGCGCCAAGGCGCTGTAGTAAAACCAATCTGCAAAAGGATCCCGATGATGAATAAATTATTAAAAGCCAGCTTGTTGTGCCCGTTGTTGTTGGTTGGTATGCAGCAGGCGACTGCGGCTTCATTCAGCTCAGGCCAGGTCATCGCCGAGCAGCAGTATCAGTTTAACAAGCAGCAGGTGCTGTCGTTTGTTGATCAGGCTGAAGTGCAGCAAAAGCTGATGGAGCTTGGCGTCAGCCCGGCCGATGCCAAAATGCGCATCGCCAGCATGACTTCTGAAGAGCTGAACGCGCTGAATAGCCAAATGAACGAGATGCCGGCCGGCGGTATTGTTGGCGCCGTGGTCACTGTGCTGGCGGTGGTGGCTATTCTTGACCTGTTGGGTGTGACCGACGTTTATCCCTTTATTCGCCCGATCCGGTAAACCCCTTGCAGCTGTTTGGATGGCGCAGCGGCCTGTTGCTGGCGCTGTGCCTGCTGTTGGCGGGTTGTCAGACGCCGCCACAAACCCGGCAGCTGCTGGATAAGCCGCCGGCTTTGCCGCGTCAACACCTGATCGCTGGCGTGCCCTTTTATCCGCAACAGGAATTTTATTGCGGCCCGACCACACTGGCCGAAGTCGCAGCTTTTTATGGCCATCGGCAAGACCCGGTAGCTATAGCGCCTCAGACTTTTATTCCTGATCTGCAGGGAACTTTACAAATTGAAATGGCGGCAGCCACCCGGCAACTGGGGTTGCTGGCTTATACCCAGCGCGGCAGCATGAGCCAGTTGCTCAGTCTGGTCGCTGCTGATATGCCGGTCATTGTGTTACAGAACAACTCCATCAGCTGGTGGCCACAGTGGCATTATGCGGTGGTGATCGGTTATGACCTCGAAAGTGCAGAACTGATTTTACATACCGGCGTGACGCCGAATTACCGGCTGGACTTCGCTACTTTTGAGCGCACCTGGCAGCGCGGCCAATATTGGTTGCTGTTGATGTTACCGCCGGAAAAAACCAGCAACCAGCTGGACCCGTTTTTATATACCAAAGCGGCGCAGGATTTACTGAGCACGCAACAGCACAAAGCAGCTGCCGGCATCAGCACCAGAGCCAAAGCTGGAGCCATTGCTGGTGTGAGTGCACTGGAAAGTGCCACCCGGCAATGGCCGGATTATTGGTTACCGTATTTTTTGCTTGGCAATCATCATAGTGACGGCCAACCTGCCAAGGCCATGCATTGGTTTGCTGCTGGCCTCAATGCCGGCCGCCAGCAGATTGCTTATCTGAACAACTATGCCTTGCTACTGAGCGCTCAAGGCTGTCAGGTACAGGCGACAACATTGCTGGAAGAGGCGCTGCGTCTGGCACCCGATAATGCCAATCTGCTCGACTCGCAAAAACAAATCCAGCAGCAATCGGCCACTGCAAAGTCGATGAACCCGATACAGCCGCTGCTCTGCCCAACCATCCCGCCGCTGAGTACGCACTGAAGTCTGATGTCGCCCGGACTGAACTCACTGCCATATTCCTGGCTAATCATTCATAAAAGCTGAATCTATCATCAACATTCACCCCTTTGTTTGATTTTTCCTGATCTCATATCTTGTGTTCACGGCAAGCGCCGGAAGAAATCAACCGGCTGTAAGTGCGCCAAACCGTCACTGTCAGCCAAGCCAAATCCAAAGAGGAGAGTTATATGAATCGTTTCACCAACAAAACTGTATTAGTCACCGGCGGCAATAGTGGTATTGGCCTGGCAACGGCTATCCAATACGCCAAAGAAGGTGCCCGCGTGGTGATCACCGGGCGGGATCAGGCCACTTTAGATCAGGCCAAAGCACTGATTGGTGCTGACACTATCGCACTGCAAAATGACCAGGGTGATCTGCGGGCAGCAGCTGAACTGGCGCGGATTTTAACTGCGCAGAATATCCGGCTGGACGCGATTTTTATCAATGCCGGGGTGGCGAAGTTTGCCGCCTTCGCGGATATCAACGAAGCCTTGTGGGACCAGACCTTTAACGTCAATGTCAAAGGTGCCTATTTCACCATTCAGGCGCTGACGCCGCTGTTAAATCGCGGTGCGGCCATTGTGCTGAACGGCTCTATCAATGCGCATATCGGCATGCCTTCTTCTTCGGTCTATGCCGCGAGTAAAGCTGCGTTGATTTCACTGGCGAAAACTTTGTCGGCGGAGCTGTTACCGCAAGGCGTGCGGGTCAATGTGGTGAGCCCGGGCCCGGTCGCCACGCCGTTGTATGGCCGCCTCGGTATGGAAGCGGCGCAGCTGGACCAGATGGCCGCGGCCATTCAGGCGCAGATCCCGCTGCAACGCTTTGGTACGCCGGAAGAATTAGCCAGCGCAGTATTGTTTATGTCGTCGGCAGACTCAGCCTTTGTGGTTGGTACTGAGTTGATTATCGACGGTGGCATGAGCCAGCTGTAATTTTGCGCTTGAGTCGCTGAGACATAGCTTAAACAGCCCCGCTTATGGGGCTGTTTTATCCCATGGCGGCGCGCCGGCAAAAACTTCTACCAGATAATCAATTAATACCCGCACTTTGACACTCAAATGGCGGCGGCTTGGATACATCGCCAGCACGTCAATATCCGGCAGTTTATACCCCGGCAGCAGTGGCACTAAAGCTCCGGAGGTGAGATCAGGCCCAATCAGAAAACTCGGTTGCCAGATGATCCCGGCGCCGGCCAACGCCATGGCTCTGGCGGTATCGCCATTATTGGTGTGAATTTTCCCCCTGACTTTCACCTGATGCGCTTTGCCGGCGCTGTCGGTGAAATGCCATTCATCACCGGAATAGAGATAAGTAATACATTGATGGTCACGTAAATCCGCCGGTATTTGCGGTGTGCCAAATTGTTTCAGGTAAGAAGGTGCCGCACAGAGGATATTGTGCGAACTGGCAAGCTTGCGCGCAGCGTGATTGACCGAGCCGCTGCGGGAGATGCGGATCACCAGGTCATAACCTTCTTCAACGATATCCACAACGCGGTCGGTTAGGGTAATGTCCAGCTCCAGCTGTGGATAACGCCGGCTGAATTCCGGCCAAATCGGCGCTAAATGCAAAATGCCGAAGCTGAGCGGGGCATTGATACGCAGTCTGCCGCGCGGCTGTACTGCGGCCGACGACACTAAAGCTTCCGTCTCAGCCACTTCTGCCAGGATGGTTTTACAGCGTTCAAATAACGCCTCGCCACTTTCAGTTAATGACAGCTTGCGCGAGCTGCGATTGAGCAGTCTGCAGCCTAAATAAGCTTCCAAATCATTGATATAACGGGTGACGTTTGCCGGTGAAGTGTCGAGCAAATCAGCCGCTTTACTGAAGCTGCCTTTGTTGACCACCGTCATAAAGATCTCATATGCCCTGAGCCTGTCCATCGCCACTCCTAAGATTCATAAAAGCTGAATAATAGCTGCATATTTGCCGCCTGTTTCACTGAATTGCAAATCAATATAGTGACCTCCAGCGAAGCATCGGGCTTCGTCCAACCAATTACGAGGATGCAAAGATGAATAAATTAACCGGTAAAGTAGCGATAGTGACAGGTGCCAGTTCTGGCATTGGCCGCGCCACAGCCTTGTTGTTTGCACAAGAAGGCGCGCGTGTGGTGGTCGGCGCGAGGCGGCAGGCGGAATTAGACAGTTTGGTGGCACAAATTAAAGCCGCCGGTGGTGAAGCGGTTGCGCTGGCGGGAGATGTGGTGTCCGAAGTTTACGCCAAGGCGTTGGTTGAGTTGGCACTGCAGCACTATGGCCGGCTCGATATTGCCTTTAACAACGCCGGTACATTAGGCGAAATGGGCCCCAGTGCAGCAGTGTCAGCACAAGGCTTTAATGAGACCTTACAAACCAACCTGACCAGCGCATTTTTAGGCGCCAAATATCAGTTGCCGGTAATGGCACAACAAGGCGGCGGTTCCATCATTTTTACTTCGACTTTTGTCGGTTACAGCTTTGCCTTCCCGGGTGTCGCGGCTTATGCCGCCAGTAAAGCCGGCTTGATTGGCCTGACGCAGGCATTGGCCGCAGAGTTTGGTCCGCAGCAGGTGCGGGTTAATGCGATATTGCCGGGCGCTGTGGATACGCCGATGTACCGGCAGATGAATGACAGCGCTGAAGCACAGGCTTATATCGCCAATCTGCACGCGTTAAAACGGGTGGCCACGCCGGAAGAGTTGGCGCGTTCGGTGTTATATCTGGCGTCTGACGATTCCTCGTTTGTTACCGGCACGGCCTCGCTGGTGGATGGCGGGGCGTCGATTAGCCGCAGCTGAGTTTTTACTCGCCCATTCCTCGCAGGTCCGTCGGCGCGCCGGCTGACCTGCAGGAAGGTTTCATCATCGCGCCATTCCCGTTAAGCTGGGATTTTGTGATGAGCATGATGTGGATGAGCAGTTCTGATGTTGAAATTTGAGCAATGCCGGTTTTTATTAGGCCTGAGCCATCAGGTGCAGGTCAAACAGCTGCACATTAACGCGGGCCAGCACTGTGCGATTTTTGGTGCGAATGGCAGTGGTAAATCGGCGCTCGCTGCAGTGATCGCCGGGCAGGCGCAATTACTGGAAGGACGTGCAGAGTTACCCTCCCGGCTGAGCTGGGTCAGCAGTGCACAACAGCAGGCGCTGATTGAAGCGGAACGACGTAAAGGCGATGCCGATATTCTCGATGTGGAAGTGGACCCTAGCAACGCGCGCGAGATCATCTGCCGTGACCATGCCACTTGGTCAGCCGCACAGGAACAGCAGTTACAGCAGCTCGCCACGAGACTAGGTCTGCAGGAGCGGCTTGAAACGCCATTTCTGGCGCTGTCGACCGGCGAAACCCGCAAGTTATTATTGATCAAAGCAATTTTACAACAGCCGGAATTATTGGTGCTGGACGAACCTTTTAATGGCCTCGATGCCGACTCTTGTGCGGCACTACAGACATTACTGGCTGAATTGCAGCAGCAGATGACACTGGTGCTGGTGCTGAACCGGCTCAGTGAATTGCCGCCTTTTTGCCAAAAAATCCTCTATCTGGTGCATGGTGAGATCGAATGGCAATCAAGCGACAGCGGTATCAGCGCGCTGGAGCTGGCGGAGCTGACACAGCTCAGTCAACTGCAGCAAGCGCCGGGGCCATTACCCGGCAAAGACCGGGACCGCTTTACGCCGGCACTGGCGGAAAAAACTTTGGTCCGCTTACGTCAGGGCAAAGTGCAGTACGGCGACCGGGTGATTTTTCAGGGCCTTGATTGGCAAATTCTGCGTGGCGAGCACTGGCAAATCACCGGGCCAAACGGCTCGGGTAAAACCTGTTTACTGCAGATGCTGAGCGGCGACAACCCACATTGTTACACCAACGATTTACAGGTGTTTGGTTATCAGCGTGGCAGCGGCGAAAGTATCTGGGACATCAAGCAACATCTGGGGCTGGTATCAAACAGCCTGCAACTGCAATACCGGGTCGGTTGTCCGGTATTGCATGTGGTGTTGTCAGGTTTTTACGACAGCATTGGCTTGTATGACCAGCCGTCGGCGCTGCAAATCAAACTGGCGCAGCAATGGCTGGCGCTGATTGGGCTGGAGGCGAAAGCCAAAGACTCGTTCCAGTCGTTATCTTTTGGCGATCAGCGCCTGGTGCTGATTGTGCGGGCTATGGTGAAACACCCGACGCTGCTGATTTTAGATGAACCCTGTAATGGCCTGGACGAGCTGAACCGGCTTAAAGTGCTGGCGCTATTAAGCGTACTGGCGCGCAGTGGGGAGTCAACGCTGTTGTATGTGAATCATCATGCCGAAGACAAAATCGACGGTATTCATCAGGTGCTGCGGATGACGGATTATCAGACAGTAGCCGGGTAGAGAGTATTGCACTGACAGGCATGTCTCGTGATTCGGAGCTGGAGGAAGTCATCACCATAAGCTATCGCCGCCAGCTTGC
Source organism: uncultured Chromatiaceae bacterium (assembly GCA_946481195.1). The sequence continues at coordinate 1,496 of CAMLNG010000021.1, read as the reverse complement.
AGATTAGTTACAAAATGAAGTGGATCTGGGACCTGCAGGACTGCTAAGTTGCCCGCTTTATTGATGGGGCTGAGCCGAGGCTGCAGCGTCTGTTGAGGTAGGTTCAGATGTCAGAAATCAAAATGCGTCAGTGGTTTAGTTTGCTGCTTGGGTCTGGCCTGTGGCTCCTGTTGTGCTACAGCACACAAAGCATGGCGCGGCCGCTGGTCGTGGCCACTTATGCTTACCCGGATATAGACCGCAAAGCGGCCATCACGCCGCTCGCCACCTGGCTGGCCGCAACCCAACAAAGTTCGGTTACCGTCAAAGTCGCCAGCAATCCAAATGAGTTGGTGCAGTGGGCCCATCAGGGCAGTGTTGATTTGGTGGTGCCTAACCTGGTGGCTTATCTGCAAATTCTGCAACAACAGCAACAGATGGTCGATTTTGTGGTGCCGGCAGGTTCGCCCCAACCTGCCAGCCAAGCGGTTTACAGCTCCAGCTTGCTGGCGAAGAAACTACCGGACTTGACCCAACTACCATCATGGTTACGGCAAGGGCGGCCACTGACAGTCTTTGCGGTTTGGCCCGATTCGGCTTCCGGTGGCCTGATTGGCCGTGCCGAGCTGAAAAAGCGGTTGGCCGACCAGTTTAGTCAGCTGCGCTTTGATTATGTTGGCAGCCATCAGGCTGTGTTACCGGCGCTGAGTGCAGCATCTGAAGGCTTGGCCATAGTTGCAACTGCGTCATTACCTGCCAGCTTGCCAGCCGGGATCTCCGAGATCTGGCGTTCCGCCGAACTGCCGTTTGGGCCTTTATTGTGTAACAGCCAGACGCTGCCGTGCGAAACTCTGAAGTCAACTCTGCTGGCAGAGCCGGCAGCGGCTGCAGCTGTATTGCAGGGGTTGCAGCAGGGATGGGTTGAATTCCAGCACAGCCGCGGTCTGGCGACAGTCGATGCCACGCAGTACCAGACGATGCGGGCTCTGCTGGCTGAGCAAAAATAAGGTTGCAGCGTGATTAAGTCCGGGCAATACCAGCCGGCAGGTAACAAAAACCATCAGCTGTATACATTTTGTACATAGTGTCGGGTCGGCGGTAGCAGTTGTCCTGACAAAGAATTACAGACGGCCCCCTGAGTATTTTTACAATGGCAAAGCGTGGCACCAGCAGGTGACCACCAAAGCCTGTGAGGATTTGCAATGAAATACGCGGTTGCTTTTTGTTTGAGTTTAACGTCAGCAGTGTTCTTGAGTGCATGTGTCTCGACGGCCCGGATGGCGCTGCCAGAGTCTGCTGGCGCTTTAGCGCAACATCAGGTGCAAGGGGCAAATCCATTTGCCTGGGATAAGCCACTGCAGTTTGGAACCTGGTCTACCGATCAGCTCAGTGATAAAGGTCGGTTTGATGCTGGTGTGCACATTGGCAAGGTGGGCCTTGGCGGCACTTATCATGCAAAAAGTCTGACAACCAATACCGGTATGACCGCTGGTTGGCTCAATAATCACACTGCCTTC